>NZ_JASDCZ010000040.1:0-17797 GCF_030407635.1 Micrococcus sp. APC 4021 | reverse complement strand
CATCACTGGGCAGTCCTCATGGCCGTCAGCGGGTCATTCCCTGGCCACCTATGGGCAGCTTTTCATGGCCGCTTACAGCGGGCACGGTCAGGCCGTGCAGGCGCGCGGCGGTCTCATGGCTGACGACGACGTCGGGATGGCGCCGCTGATACGCGCGGATCTCATCCATCGTCCACTCACGGACGGAGACCGCCGCAGGGCCGGCCGGCCCGTAGATGCCGTGGCGCAGCCGCCGCAGGTCTGAGGACTGCAGTCGGGACCACGTCACACCCGCCCGGCGCGCGTCATCGACCGTGAAGGCGGTGGGGTCGATCGACGGCGGCAGCGGGGCGGGACGACGGGGCATGCGGCGAGCGTGCTCCGTCGGTCGGCATCCCGAGACAGACGAGCGGGGGCCTGGGGACGCGCGAGGGGGCCCGGTGCGGTTGTGCAGGAGGCGGCGACGTCCCCCGAAGCGCCGGCCCCGAGCCATTCGAGGCGGGAAATCCACGTCATGGGCCAGGATCGGGCGTCCATGGGGTGGATTTCGCGCCCCGAAGTGAGGGGATGACCGGATCAGTACGACGCGCGGGGCGCGCTCTGCCCGTCGGCCGCGGCGTTGCTCGGGGCCGGGCACCAGCGGTCGGCGAGGGCCTCGGCGGCGCGGGCCAGCAGGGCGACGTCGGCGCCCACGTTGACGTAGTCCGCACCGGCGGCGGCGTAGGCGTCGGCCTGCGCGGGCACGAACGCGTTGACGCCCACGATCTTCCCGGCGGCCTTGACCTTCGTGATGACCTCCTCGACCGCGGCCACCACGTCCGGGTGCGACTGCTGGCCGAGCAGGCCCAGGGACGCGGAGAGGTCCGAGGGGCCGATGAAGACGCCGTCGATCCCGTCCACCGCCGCGATCTCGTCCGCGTTCCGCACGCCGGCGGCCGTCTCGATCTGCACGATCACGGAGACGTGGTCCGCCGCGCCGGGCAGGTAGCCGGGGATCCGGTTCCAGCGGCCCGAGCGTGCCAGGGCGGAGCCCACGCCGCGCACCCCGCCCTCGGCGGAGCCGTCCGGGTAGCGGGCGGCGGCCACGGCGCGGCGGGCCATCGCGGCGTCGTCGACCATGGGCACCAGCAGCGACTGGGCGCCCAGGTCCAGGAACTGCTTGATGGCCACGGTGTCCAGCGCCGGCACGCGCACCAGGGTGGGCACACGGTAGCCGGCGATCGTGCGCAGCTGGGCGAGGACGTCCTGCAGGGTCAGCGGTGCGTGCTCGGCGTCGATGAGCAGGTAGTCGAGGCCCGCGCCGGCGCAGATCTCCGCCGTCGTCGGGTCCCCGGAGGAGAGGAACATGCCGGCGGCGGGGCGGCCCCCACGGGCGGCGACGGCCTCGGGCGTGAAGAGGTCGCGGAACAGCGGCTGCGGGTTGTGGCGGACGGGCATGGGACGTTCCTCCGGGGTTCTCCGCGCCCTCCACCCGACGCGGGTTGAGTTGTCGCGGGTGGAGCGGCGTCGTACTGGTGATAGGTCAACCCGCGTTGCGGGCGGGCGGGGCGACGACGACGGCGGGCGGCTCAGGCGAAGCGGCAGGTGATGGTGCCCAGCGGGCCGTAGTCGGCGTAGACGGTGTCGCCCTCGTGCACCCACATCGGGCGGGTGAAGGAGCCGGCGAGCACGATCTCACCGGCCTCGAGCGCGTCCCCGTGCCCGGCGATGCGGTTGGCCAGCCAGTGCACGCCGTTGGCCGGGTGGTTCAGGACGCCCGCGGCCACCCCGGTCTCGATGATCTCCTCGTTGCGGGAGAGGATGCCGGACACCCAGCGCAGGTCCACGTCGTGCACGCCCACGGGGCGGCCACCGATCACCAGGGAGCCCAGGGCGGCGTTGTCCGAGATGGTGTCCGTGATGGTGCGGCCGGCCATCTCGATGCGCGAGTCCAACACCTCGAGCGCGGGCACCACGTACTCGGTGGCGCGCAGCACGTCCATCAGGTTCAGGCCGGGCCCGCGCAGCTCGTCCCGGAGCACGAACGCCAGCTCCATCTCGATGCGCGGGTGGGTGTACTTCTTCCACTCGTACACGTGGCCGGACTCGAACACCTGGTCGTCGAAGATCACGCCGTAGTCCGGCTCGTCGATCCCGGTCGCGTCCTGCATGGCCTTGGAGGTCAGGCCGATCTTGTGGCCCACCTTGCGGCGGCCCGCCTCGACCTGGCGCTCGGCCCAGATGCGCTGGACGGCGTACGAGTCCTCGATCTGCATCTCCGGGTAACGCGCGGTCAGCCGCGGCACGGTCACGCGGTCGATGCCCGCACGGTGCAGCTCGTCGGCGATCTTGACGTGGGTCTCGTGGTCCAGCACAGCGGTCTCCTTCACGACGACGGGCAGGGGCCTGGCCTTGATCGTATACGATTACGCGGCTCGGCCCCCGGCCCCGTCGCCATCCTGTCACCGCCCCGGATCAGTCCGGGGCGCGCGTCCCGATGCCCAGCCCGGGCTTGCGGCGGTGCACCGTGAGCCAGGCCAGCCCCCCGACGCCCGTCTGCGAGGCGGGACACCCCTGCTCCCCACGCTTCGAGGCGGGAAATCGAGCTCAAACTGGCCCTCCCGGCTCGAATGAGGTGGATTTTCCGCCTCGAACGGCGTGGGGCGGGGAGACGCGGAGACGCGGAGGATGGTAGGGAGGGCGGACGCCGACGGCGGGCACCCGAGGTGGGTGCCCGCCGTCGTCGTGGTGTCCCGGAGCGACGCCCGGGGGTGCCGGTCAGAGCTGGTTGCCGAGCTTGTACTCGCCCTGCTTCCACTCCGGCATGGACTCCTCGCCCTGCCCCTCGCGGGTGTAGGAGAAGCCGTCGGCGCCGATGGTCACGGCCATCTCCGAGTCGTCGGTGCGGGAGACCAGCGGCTGCAGGTTGCCGTCGAGGTCCAGCACGCGGGAGGCGTCGGTGTACCAGGACGGCACGACCGGGGTGCCCCACCAGTCGCGGCGCTGGTTGTCGTGCACGTCCCAGGTGACCACGGGGTTGTCCGGGTCACCGGTGTAGTAGTCCTGGGTGTAGACCTCCACGCGGTGGCCGTCCGGGTCACGCAGGTAGAGGTAGAACGCGTTGGAGACGCCGTGGCGACCCGGGCCGCGCTCGATGTGGTCGGACATGCGCAGGGCGCCGAGCTTGTCGCAGATCGCCAGGATGTTGTGCTTCTCGTGCGTGGCGAAGCACACGTGGTGCATCCGGGGGCCGTCGCCGCCGGTCATGGCGGTGTCGTGCACGGTGGGCTTGCGGCGCATCCACGCGGCGTAGACGGTGCCGTTCTCGTCCTGGATGTCCTCGGTGACGCGGAAGCCCAGGTCCTGCATGTAGCGGGCGGCGCGCGGCACATCCGGGGTCACCTGGTTGAAGTGGTCCAGGCGGACCAGGGCGCCCGGGGTGTAGAGGTCGTAGCGCCAGGCCAGGCGCTCCACGTGCTCGACGTCGTGGAAGAACTCGTAGGGGAAGCCCAGCGGGTCCTCGACGCGCACGGAGTCGCCGACGCCCTTGACGAAGCCGTCCTTCCGACGCTCGACGCGGCAGCCCAGCTCCTCGTAGAAGGCGACCGCCTTGTCCAGGTCCTCGGGGGTGCGCACGCGGTAGGAGAACGCGGCCACGGCGGCGGTCTCGCCCTGGCGCAGCACCAGGTTGTGGTGGATGAACTCCTCCATGGAGCGCAGGTAGACGGTCTCCTCGTCCTCCTCGGTGACCACCAGGCCGAGCACGTCCACGTAGAACTCGCGGGAGACGGCGAGGTCCGTGACCACGAGCTCCATCGAGGCGCAGCGCAGGATGTCCGGTGCCTCGGACGTCGGGGTGGGGAGGGGGTTCTCCGGGTCGATGGGGGCTTCCTTCGTGACGAAGAAGCCGGAGGAGGTCTTCTGGCGGCTCTCGAGGTTGGTCATCGGTGCTCCTTGGTGATGGCGGTGCGCTGTGGCCTGGGACACGGTCGCTCACTCGATCGTATACGATCCGGGCGACCGACGGGAAGGCCGCCGAGGAACGCGGGTTGAGTTGTCGCGGGTCCGGGGCGCCCGCACCCGCGACAACTCAACCCGCGTCGGGTGGGCCGGGGGAGAGACCCGGCCCGGCCCCACCACGACGACGGCGCCCGCACCGTCGCGGGGACGGTGCGGGCGCCGTCGTGGTCACCGGTCAGTGCGGGTCAGCCGTCGATCTTCGCCGCGGCCTGCTCCTGCTTGCCGAACACCGGGTTGTGGACCTCGCCGAGGTTGATGTGCACGGCCTGCTGATCGGTGTAGAAGTCGATCGAGCGGTAGCCGCCCTCGTGGCCCAGGCCGGAGGCCTTCACCCCGCCGAACGGGGTGCGCAGGTCCCGCACATTGTTGGAGTTCAGCCACACCATGCCGGCCTCCACGTTCTGCGCGACGTTGTGGGCGCGCTTGAGGTCGTTGGTCCAGATGTAGGCGGCCAGGCCGTACTTGGTGTTGTTGGCCAGCTGCAGGGCCTCCTCCTCCGTGTCGAAGGGGGTGATGGCCACCACCGGGCCGAAGATCTCCTCCTGGAAGATCCGGGCGTCCGGGGCCACGTCCGCGAACACGGTGGGCTGCACGAAGTTGCCCTCGGGGAAGCCCTCCGGGCGGTCACCGCCGGCCACCAGGCGGGCCTCGGTCTTGCCGATCTCCACGTAGGACATGACCTTCTCGAAGTGCTCCGGGTGCACGATGGCACCGACCTCGGTGGTCTCGTCGTCCGGCAGGCCGACCTTCACGCGGGAGGCCTGGGCGGCGTAGCGCTCCACGAACTCGTCGTAGACGGAGCGCTGGACCAGGATGCGCGAGCCGGCGGTGCAGCGCTCGCCGTTCAGGGAGAACACGCCGAAGATGGTCGCGTCGATCGCCGCGTCCAGGTCCGCGTCCTCGAACACCACGGCCGGGGACTTGCCGCCGAGCTCCATGGACAGGCCCTTCAGGTGCGGGGCGGCGTTGGCGAAGATGATCTGGCCGGTGCGGGACTCGCCGGTGAAGGAGATCAGCGGCACGTCCGGGTGCTTCACGAGCGGGTCGCCCGCGTAGCCCTCCTCGCCGAAGCCGTGCACCATGTTGAACACGCCCTGGGGCAGGCCGGCCTCCTCGAAGATCCCGCCCCACAGGGAGGCCGAGAGCGGGGTGAACTCCGCCGGCTTCAGGACCACCGAGTTGCCGGTGGCGATGGCCGGGGCCAGCTTCCAGGACTCCAGCATGAACGGGGTGTTCCACGGGGTGATCAGGCCGGCGACGCCGATCGGCTTGCGGTTCACGTAGTTGATCTGGCGACCCGGCACCTTGAAGGTGTCGTCGTGCTGGGCCACGATCAGGTCCGCGAAGAAGCGGAAGTTCTCGGCGGCGCGGGCGGCCTGGCCCCTCGCCTGCTTGATCGGCAGGCCGGTGTCGAAGCACTCCATCTCGGCCAGCTGGTCGCCGCGGGTCTCCATGATGTCGGCGATCCGGTGCAGCACACGGGAACGCTGGCGCGGCAGGGCCTGGGACCATTCGCCGGACTCGAAGGCCCGCTTCGCGGCGGCGACGGCGCGGTCGATGTCCGCGGCCTTGCCGGAGGCGGCCGTCAGGTACGGCTCGTTGGTCACCGGGTCGAGCACCTCGAAGGTGTCGCCGTCGATCGAGTCGACGAACTCGCCGTCGATGTAGTGGCGCAGGACGTCGGGCAGGCCCTCGGGCTTGCGGGCCTCGATGCTGGTCTTCTCCGTCATGGTGTCTCTTTCGCTGAGTGCTTCGGGGGCGGATGGTCGGGGTCTGGCGCCGACGACGTCGGCGCCGGTCCGGCCGGCGGTCACGCGGACGGCTCGGCGCTGTGCTCCAGGTAGGCGCGCAGGGTGTTCAGGCGGTGGGCGCGGGCGGCGGCCTCGATCTCCTCGAAGCGCGCCCCGTCCTCGATCAGGCGCAGCAGGTGCTCGTGCTCGTCCACGGAGGCCACCGCCCGGCCGGGCACGTACGCGAACGTGGAGGAGCGCAGCGCGGCCAGGCGGTTCCAGCCGCGGTGCACCAGGTCGTGCACGTGCTCGTTCTGGTGATGCTCGAACAGGATCGAGTGGAAGCGGCGGTTGAGCTCGGTGAACGTCACCGGGTCCCAGGCCGTCTCCGACTCCGTCATCGCGCGCATGGTCGCGTTCACCTCGCGGGCCGCCGCGAGGTCCTCGGCGGTCACGTGCGGGGCGCACTGGGCGGTGGAGAACCCCTCCACCAGCGCCAGCGTCTCCATGGTGTGGCGGTACTCGACCGGGTCGATGCCCACCACGGTGGCGCCCACGTTGCGCTCGTAGGCCACCAGCTTCTCGGACTGCAGGCGGCGGATCGCCTCCCGCACGGGCACCACGGACATGCCCAGCTCCGCGGCGATCTGGGACAGCACCAGCCGGTCGCCCGGCTCGTGGCGCTGGTCCCGGATCCCCTCGAGGATCGCCTGGTAGGCGCGGTCCGCCTTGGAGACGGGGGCTCCTGCGAGGCCGACCGTTCCGATGTCCGTGCGGCGCATGCTCAGGCGTCGCCCTCCGGGGCCGGGGCGTCCGGCAGGGTCTTGCGGTACTCGGCGAACTTGGCCTTCCACTCGGCGTTCGGGGGGAACATCCCGTCCACCGGGTAGCCGGCCTTGACCTGGTCGTACGCCCAGGCGTCCTGGAGCTCCTGCTCGTAGGCGTCGTCCACGACCTCCTGGAGCAGGGACGGCGGGATGACCACCACACCGTCGTCGTCGCCGACGATGATGTCGCCGGGCTGCACGGTGGTGCCGCCGCAGGCGATGGTGCCGCCGACCTCCCACGGGATGTGACGGCGGCCCAGCACCGCCGGGTGCGTGGCGCCGGCGTACACCTGGAGGCCGACCTCGGCGACGGCGGCGGAGTCGCGGATGCCGCCGTCCGTGATCACGGCGTTCGCGCCGTTCACCTGGGCGCGCAGGGCCAGGACGTCCCCGAGGGTGCCGGTGCCGTGCTCGCCACGGGCCTCCATGACCACCACGTCGTCCGGCTGCACCGAATCGATGGCCCGCTTCTGGGCGTTGAAGCCGCCGCCGAACTCTTTGGCCAGGTCCTCGCGCTTGGGGATGTAGCGCAGGGTCTTCGCGTAGCCGAGGACGCGCCGACCCCGGTGGACCGGGCGCGGGCCGTCGATGGTCGCGTTCTGGACGCCGCGCTTCTGCAGCTGGGCGGTGAGGGTGGCCACCGCGGTGGCGTCGATCTTGGCGCGCAGCTCGGGGGTCAGCAGGGAGCGGTCCGGCTGCGGGGCGCTCGCGACCCAGTGGCCGTTCTCGTCCACCGCGGACGACGACGGCGCCGCGGCCTGCGGGGCCAGGCCGGCGGCCTCGCGGGAGCCCCAGGCCTCCTCGCGCTGCACGTCGTCCACCTGCGGCTGTGCGCCGAACGGGGCCATGGCGTGCTCCGAGTCGACGACCGTCGTCACCAGGCGGCCGGTGGTCGGTGCGCCGGGGGCGCTGGGGGCGTCCACCTCCACCTCGACGACGTCGCCCGGCTGGGCCACGGAGGATCCGGCGGGGGTGCCGGTGAGGATGACGTCGCCCTCCTCGAGCGTCATGAGCTGCGAGAGGTCGGCCACGAGCTGGCCGAACGGGAACACGAGGCCCTCGGTGGTGTCGTCCTGGACGATCTCGCCGTTGACCCAGGTGCGCACGCGCAGGGCGGCCGGGTCCAGGCCCGCGGCGGAGATCACCGCGGGGCCGAGCGGGGTGTAGCCGTCGCCGGACTTGTTCTTGACGTTGGAGCCCTTGTCCGCGTGGCGGAGGTCGTAGAGGCCCCAGTCGTTGGCGGCGGTGATGCCGGAGACGTGCGACCAGCCCTCCTTCGGGCTGACGCGCCGGGCGGTGCGGCCGATGATCAGCGCGATCTCGCCCTCGTAGGCGAGCAGCTCGGTGCCGGCGGGGCGCTCGATGGTGTCGCCGGTGCGGGCGAGGGAGGTGCCGGCCTTGAGGAAGTAGCCGGGGGCCTGCGGGGACCGGCCGCGCTGGGCGATGCGGGAGGGGTAGTTCAGGTGGACGGCGAGCACCTTGCCCGGCCGGTTCTCCCGGACGGTGAAGTCGTGCTCGGTGACGGTGGGCGTGGGATCCGGTGTGCTCTGCGTCATGGTCGAGATCGTATACGATCTCGCGGGCCCGGGAAAGAGGTCGCACGTCCGGCAGACGCGCCGGGCCGACGTCGTCGTGGGCGCCCGCCGCGGCTCAGCGGGCCCGGTCGATCGACTCGTTCACCGCCGGGGCCAGGCGCCGCACGCCCTCCACGAGCTTCTCGGCCGCCACGAACGAGTACGCCAGGCGCAGGGTGGAGTGCGTGCCCTCGACGGGGGTGAAGGCCGCCCCCGGCACGAACACCGCGCCCGCCTCGATGCCGCGGTGCATCACCTCGAGGGTGTCCACCCCGGCTGGCAGGGTGGCCCACAGGAAGAAGCCGCCCTGCGGGGTGATGAACTCGACCGCCGGGTCCCAGTGCTCACGCACCGCGTCCACGAGCGCCGCGGCCCGCTCGCGGTACAGCCCGGTCACGTGGCGGACGTGGCCCTGCCAGTCCAGCTGCGTGACGAAGGCGGTGGAGAGCATCTGCGAGTACGTGGACGCGTGGATGTAGGCGGACTCCGCGCACAGGTAGAACTCGCGCTTGAGCGCGGCCGGCACGAGCGCCCAGCCGATGCGCACGCCCGGGGAGAAGATCTTGGACATCGTGCCGAGGTGGACCACGTTGTCCCGGTGGTCGGCGGCGATCGGGGCGACGGGCTCGCCGTCGAATGCGATCTGCCCGTAGGGGTTGTCCTCCACGATGAGCACGCCGTGCTTCTCGCAGATCGCGCCCACCTCGGCGCGGCGGCCCGGGGGCAGGAGGGCGCCCGAGGGGTTCGCGAACGAGGGGATCGTGTAGAGGAAGGCCACGCGGCGGCCCTCGGCGGCCAGGCGGGTCAGGGTCTCGTCGAGGGCCGCGGGCACCAGGCCGTGGTCGTCGGTGCCCGTGGCCACGGCCTCGAGCTGCCAGGTGGTGAAGGTGGTCAACGCGCCCACGAACGTGGGGTCCTCCACCACGACGACGTCGCCCGGGTTCGCGAACGCCCGGCAGGCGGTGTCGATCGCGGCCTGCGAGCCGGGGGTGATGACCACGAGGTCGGGATCCGCGTCCGGGATGCCGTCGGCGGCCATCACGGCGGTCGCGGCGGCACGCATCTCCTCGGTGCCCTGGCCCGGGCCGTACTGCAGGGACTCCGTGCCGAACCGGGTCATCAGGTCGGAGGCGATCCGGCCCAGCTCGTCGAGGGGCAGGTCGGCGAGCCACGGGTTCCCGCCCGCGAGCGAGACGAGGTTCGGGTCCATCGCGATGTCGAAGACGTCGCGGACCGCGGACTGCTTCACGCCGACGGCGCGCTGGGACAGGTGATCTCGGAGGTTCCGCACGCTCGGCACCCTATAGCACGGCGCGGCCGCCGGTGCAGGTCCGATGACGGGCGACGACGGCGGGTCACGCGGTCAGGGGGCGCTCGGCTCCTGGGCGGGGGACCACGTGCCCTGGGTCGGCTCGGCGGGACCCCAGGACGACTCCTCGGCCGGCGCCCAGGTGTCGTCCGAGGGCTCGGCCGGAGCCCACGTGTCCTCCGGCGACTCGCCCTCCGGCGCCCACGTCTGCTCACCGGATCCGTCGCTCGGCTCCCCACTCGGCGCGGGGTCCCCCTGCGGGACGTCCACGGGCTCGCCGAGGCGGAGCGGCTCGAGCCCCAGCACGTCGTCGAGGTCCCGGCCGTCCACCTCGAGCCGGACCTGTCCCGCTGACGTGAAGGCGGCGGCGGTCGCCTGCAGCTGGGCGCGGATCCGCTCGGCCGTGCAGTCGTCCTCCGGCGTCACGGTGCCGGTGAAGGTGAAGATCTCCACGTCGCCCGCGCGGCGGTGCCCGGTCGGGGTGAGGGTCTCGCGCGCGTCGAACACGGCGTTCCACAGCGACGGGTCGCCGTGCCAGCCGCGCTCGTCCGCGAACAGGAAGTCCAGGGCGGTGTCCGCCTCGTCCTCGGTGTCCGTCGGCACGGTCTGCACGGGCACCAGCAGGTCGCCGCAGCCGAAGGGCCGGCCGCTCGTCCCCGGGACCGCCTCCGCCTCGGCGACGGCGAGGTAGACCGTCAGCGGCTGATACCCCTCCGTCGCGGGCAGGGGCACGCCGTCGTCGGACGCCGAGTCCTCGGCCAGGTCGGGGGCGACCGCGCAGCCGGCCAGCAGGCACGCGGCCGCCACGGCACCCGTGAGCCGCAGGGCGCGGGAAGGGGAGGTCGGGCGCATCGGGTACTCCTGGCGGTCGGGGCTCGGCGGCGTCGGACGGGCCGACGGCCTCTCCATGCTACGGCCGTCCGCCTCGCCCGCCGCGAGCGGATGTGAGGCCTCCCACGGGTGGGAAGGGGCCCGTGGGCGGACGACCGCGGCGGGCTAGGCTGGAGGCCATGCCCGTGAGGAACCGTCGCGCCGCCGCCCTGCCCGCCAAGCTCAGCCGCTCCTGGCTGCTGGTCAACGCGGCCACCCCCGACGCGTTCGCCCCCGCCCTGGCCTCCGAGGCCGACTCCGTCATCTTCGACCTCGAGGCCGCCGTGCCGGAGGAGCAGAAGGACGCGGCCCGCCAGCACGTCGTGGACGCCCTCTCCGGCGGCATGACGGCGTGGGTGCGCATCTCTGCGACCTCCACGGACCACTGGCAGCGGGACCTCGAGGCGCTCACGGGTCTCGACGGCGTGCGCGGCGTCGTGCTGGCCGAGACCGAGGAGCCGGAGCAGGTCACGTTCACCGCGATGCGTCTGCGCGCCGGCACCCCGGTGATCGCCCTGCTGGAGTCCGCCCTGGGCATCGAGAACGCCACGGCCGTGGCCAAGGCGCCGGGCACGTTCCGTCTCGCCTTCGGCGTGAACGACTTCCGCAAGGACGTCGGCGTCGGCGAGGACCCGCTGGCCATGGCCTACGCCCGCTCCCGCATGGTGATCGCCTCCCGCGTGGGCGGTCTGCCCGGGGCGATCGACGGACCGCCCGGCAACGCGGACGGTGAGGACGCGGTCGTCGACTCCAGCGCCGTCACCGCCTCGATGGGCATGACCGGCCGCCTCGTCCTGAACCGGGATCAGGTGGACTGGGTCAACCGGGCGATGTCCCCGTCCGAGGACGAGCTCGCGTGGGCCCGCGACCTGCTCGAGAAGCATGCTCAGGGCGCCGCCGTCGGCGACGGTTCGTACCTGCCCCGCGTGCTGCGCGCCCAGAAGATCGCGGACCTCGCGGACTCGTACGGGCTCTGGAACGCGTGAGCACGGCCGGGGCGCGCGCATGAGTCCCCGCACCGACGGGTGGCTCCGCCCATGATGGCGTGGATCGACGGGCTGCCGCTGCTGTGGTCCATCGGGTTCTTCTGGATGCTGGCGATCCTGCGCACCCTGATCGTGTTCTCGCTCGGGCGGGGGCTGGCCTCCGGCGTCGAGCGGACCCGCTGGTTCGCCCGCGTGATGGAGGGGCCCGTCTATGTCCGCGCCCAGCGCTTCATCCAGCGCCACGGGGTGTGGGCCATCCCGTTCTGCTACCTCACGGTGGGCATCCAGACGGCGGTGATCGGCTCCGCCGGCGTCGCCCGCATGCCCTGGCGCCGGTTCCTGCCGGCGGCCGCGCTCGGCACGTTCCTGTGGGGCGTGGTGTACGGGACCGTCGGGATGGCCGTGGTGTGGGCCGTCATCGGCGCGGCGCTCGGAGAGGGCCGGGGTGTCCTCGCCCTCGTGCTGATCCTCGCGGCCGTGGCTGCGTTCGTCGTGTGGCGCCGACGCCGCACGCTGCGCCGGCACGGGGCCGGGTGACGTCGTCGTCCGTGACGCGGGCCGGGCTTCGCCGCCGGGGGACTAGAGTTGACCGCGTCTTCGCCCTGGCCAGCCGCCCCGCGGCCGGGGCCGCCACCCCTTCGGAAGGACCACCATGAGCGACGAGCGCGCCCGCAGCTTCTCCGCCTCCACCGCCTCCGCCGCCGACGACGGCGCCCGCGGCACCGGCACGACCCGCGTCAAGCGCGGCCTGGCGGACATGATGAAGGGCGGCGTGATCATGGACGTCGTCAACGCGGAGCAGGCGCGCATCGCCGAGGACGCCGGCGCCGTGGCCGTCATGGCGCTCGAGCGGGTCCCGGCCGACATCCGCGCCCAGGGCGGCGTGGCCCGCATGTCCGACCCCGACCTGATCGACGGCATCGTCGAGGCCGTGTCCATCCCCGTGATGGCCAAGGCGCGCATCGGCCACTTCGTGGAGGCCCAGGTGCTGCAGGCGCTCAAGGTGGACTTCATCGACGAGTCCGAGGTGCTCTCCCCGGCGGACTACGTGAACCACATCGACAAGTGGGACTTCGACGTGCCCTTCGTGTGCGGCGCCACCAACCTCGGCGAGGCCCTGCGCCGCATCACCGAGGGCGCGGCCATGATCCGGTCCAAGGGCGAGGCCGGCACCGGCGACGTCTCCGAGGCCGTGAAGCACATCCGCACCATCCGCAAGGAGATCGCCCAGCTCCAGGGCCTGGCCCAGGACGAGCTGTACGTGGCCGCGAAGGAGCTGCAGGCGCCGTACGAGCTGGTGCGCGAGGTCGCCGAGACCGGCGCCCTGCCCGTCGTGATGTTCACCGCCGGCGGCGTGGCCACCCCGGCCGACGCAGCCCTGATGATGCAGATGGGCGCCGACGGCGTGTTCGTGGGCTCCGGCATCTTCAAGTCCGGCAACCCGGCCGAGCGCGCCCGCGCCATCGTCAAGGCCACCGCCCAGTTCGACGACCCGATGGCGGTCGCCGAGGCCTCCCGCGGCCTGGGTGAGGCCATGGTGGGCATCAACGTGGGCGACCTGCCCGCCCCGCACCGCCTGGCCGAGCGCGGCTGGTGAGTCCACAGAAGACCGTCGGCGTGTTCGCCCTCCAGGGCGACGTGCGGGAGCACGTGCACGTGCTCGAGGCCCTCGGCGCGCGCACGCGCCCGGTGCGCCGCCCCGCGGACCTCGAGGGTCTGGACGGCATCGTGCTGCCCGGCGGCGAGTCCTCCGTGATGGACCGCCTCGCCCGGATCATGGGGCTGAAGGACCCGCTCATCGCCGCCCTCCGCGACGGTCTGCCCGCCTACGGCACGTGCGCGGGGCTGATCATGCTGGCCCGCGAGATCCGCAACCCGGCGCCGGATCAGGGCGGGCTCGGCGTGCTGGACGTGGCCGTGCGGCGCAACGCCTTCGGCGCGCAGGTGGACTCGTTCGAGGAGGACCTGGACGTCCCCTCGGTCGCGGCGGAGCCGGTGCACGCCGTGTTCATCCGCGCCCCCGCCGTCCTCCAGGCGGGGGAGGGCGTCGAGGTCCTGGCGAGCGTGCCGACGTCGCGTCTGTCCGTGCCCGCGGCGGACCCGGGGCTCGACGGCGACGCGCGGCTGCCCGTGGCCGTGCGGCAGGGCCACCTGCTCGCCACGGCCTTCCACCCCGAGGTGACCGGCGACTGGTCCTTCCACCGGGCGTTCCTCGCGGGTCTCTGAGCGGCCGGTCGGCCCGGCGCGCGACGGGCGCGGGGCTCAGGCCTCCGCGAGGACCTCGGAGGTGACGCGGACATCCTTCTGGGGGTCCAGTCCGAGCTCGTCGGCCACGGCCGTGGCGACGGAGGGCAGGGTGAGCACGCCGTCGTGCGCGTTGAGGCCCCCGGCGAAGCCCTCGTCCGCGGCCAGCGCGGCGCGCCATCCGAGGTCGGCGATGCGCTTGATGTAGGGCAGCGTCGCGTTGGTCAGGGCCGAGGTGGAGGTCTGCGGAACGGCGCCGGGCATGTTGGAGACGCAGTAGTAGATCTTGTCCCCCACGAGGTACGTCGGATCCTGGTGGGTGGTGGCCCGCGAGTTCTCGAAGCAGCCGCCCTGGTCGATCGCGATGTCCACCAGCACCGACCTGGGCCGCATGGACTCCACCATCTCGGCGGTCACCAGCTTCGGGGCCGCGGCGCCGGGGATCAGCACGGAGCCGATCACGAGGTCCGCGTCCGCCACGGTCTCGCCGATGTTCAGGTGGGACGAGGCCAGCGTGCGGATCCGACCCTGGTGGACGGCGTCCAGCTGCGCGAGCCGCTCGAGGGAGATGTCCAGGACGGTCACGTCCGCGCCCATGCCCGCGGCGATCACGGCCGCCGCCTCGCCGGCCACCCCTCCGCCGATCACGGCCACCCGGGCGCGGCGGGTGCCGGGCACGCCGCCCATCAGCACGCCCGAGCCGCCCTGCGGCTGGAGGAGGTGGTAGGCGCCCGCGGCGGGGGCCAGGCGGCCGGCCACCTGGCTCATGGGGGCCAGCAGCGGCAGGGAGCGACCGCGGGTGACCGTCTCGTAGGCGATCGCCGTCGTGCCGGCGTCCAGGATCGCCCGCGTGCACGCGGGGGAGGCGGCCAGGTGCAGATAGGTGAAGAGGACCTGGCCGCGGCGCAGGCGACCGTACTCCTCCGGCTGGGGCTCCTTGACCTTGAGGACCAGCTCGGCGCGCTGCCAGAGCTCGTCGACGTCATCGACCAGCTCGGCGCCGGCGTCGCGGTAGTCCTGGTCCGAGGCGCCGGAGCCGACGCCGGCCCCCGACTGCACGAGGACCTGGTGGCCCGCTCGCACCAGCTCCTGGACCCCGCCCTGCGTCAGGGCCACACGGAACTCATTGTTCTTCACTTCGGTGGGCACGGCGACCAACATGCGGCGAATCTAGCCCATCCGGCCCGTTCCGGCGAGGGCGCGGGGGCCGCTGCGCGATCGCCCATGCACACGTCACCGCGGTGCCCGTCCCGTCATACTGGTGCGGTGACTCCCGCGCTGATCTCCCTCGTGGCCGTGCTCCTGCTCCTGGTGGGGCTGGTGGGCACCGTGTACCCCGTCCTGCCCGGCTCGCTGCTCAACCTCGTGACGGCTCTCGGGTGGGCCGCGCTGCTGGGTTCCCCCGCGTCCTGGACATTCGGCGTCATCGCGGCCGGTCTCGCCGTGGCGGGGCTGAGCGCGTCCGCGGTGCTGACCGGCCGACGGCTGCGACGTGAACGCGTCACCCGCGGCCCGATCCTGTGGGGGGTGGCCGGCGCCGCCGTCGGGTTCTTCGTGATCCCGGTGGTGGGTCTGTTCCTCGGCTTCGCCGTCGGCCTGTTCGCCTCCCAGTGGGCCCGCACCCGGGACGCCCGGGCCGCGCTCAGCAGCTCGATCGGCGCGCTCACGGCCATGGGCATGGGCATGCTCGTGGAGTTCTGCTGTGCGCTGGGCTCGCTGACCGCCGTGGGCGTGGGCGCCCTGGTGCACGGCGTCACCGCCTGAACCGCCGGAGCCGTCCGTCCGGCGGGACCCCGCGCGCGCCGGACCCTTCGCCGGCTCAGCCGCCGGCGGGCACCCTGCCGGTCTGGGCGAGGGCGGCGAAGCCGAGGACGTGCTCCCGCAGCTCCTGCGCGGCCGCCCGGCCGTCCCCGGCGGCGGAGGCGGCGAGGATCCGCCGATGGTCGGCCTGCAGGCCGGCGCGCACGGCGGGCCAGTCGGTCAGCCCGGCCACGGTCTCGGTCACGTAGCCGATGGTCGCCTGGCGCAGGGAGTCCAGCATCATCGCCGTCACGACGTTCCCGCCCAGGGTGGCCAGCCGCACATGGAACTCGGTGTCGAGCAGGTGGAAGTCCTCTTCCGGCAGCGCGGGGTCGTCCATCCGGTCCAGCAGGGTTTCCACCTCGGCCAGGACGGCGACGCTCTCGGGGTCGCCGGAGGTGGCGGCGGCCGCCTGCGCCGCATCGGTCTCGAGGAGCACGCGCGCGGCGACGACGTCGGCCATCGGCAGGGACCGGGTGGCGATGTGCAGGCGCAGCGCCCAGCCCAGCGCCGCGGACGGCTCGGAGACGACGACGGCGCCCGAGTTCGGCCCGGAGCCGGCGCTGGCGCGGATCAGGCCCATGGCCTCGAGCATCCGGGTGGCCTCCCGCACGGACGCCCGGGAGATGCCGAAGCGTTCGGCCAGGGTGCGTTCGCCGGGCAGCTTGTCCCCCACGACCACGGCGCCGGAGCGCAGCTCGGCCTCGAGCCAGTCGAGCACGATGGTGTAGGCGGGGGCAGCGGTCATGGACGGACCTTCCGAGGGGGCGGGGCGGCGACCGTCCATCCTACCGATGGACGCCGCCCCGCTCGGGTGGTGCAGGCGGTCAGCCCGCCGCCGGCAGCATCCACGCCAGCACGTTGGACTGCAGGTACACGAGCGTGCACACCGCCAGCAGGAGCACGAGCGACCACACCACCACGCGGCGCAGGATCTCGGACTCCCGGCCCTCCATGCCGACCGCCGTCGCGGCGATCGCCAGGGACTGCGGGGAGATCATCTTGCCCACGACGCCGCCGGAGGTGTTGGCGGCCACCAGCAGGGCCGGATCGGCGCCGATGTTCGTGGCGGCGGTCTGCTGCAGGGTGGAGAACAGGGCGTTCGCGGAGGTGTCCGAGCCGGTCACGGCGGTGCCGAGCCAGCCGAGCACCGGGGACAGGAACACGAAGGCCGCGCCCAGGCCGGCCACCCACGTGCCCATGGCGACCGTCTGGCCCGAGAAGTTCATGACGTAGGCCAGGGAGAGCACGATCACGATCGTCAGGGCGGACCAGCGCATGCGGGCGAAGCAGCGGCCGATCTCGGCGAGCGCGTTCCCCACCGAGAGCGGGAACCGGCCGTCGTGGTCGAACCGGGAGTAGACCACGGCCATGATCAGGCCGGCGATCAGCAGCAGCGTGCCGGGGGAGGCCAGCCACTCGAACTTGTACACGGTGCTCGCCAGGGGCGCGCCGGAGGCGTCGACGAGGTGCCCGTCGAGCCCGGGCCACGGGATCTTGGCGGTGGCGGAGTTCAGGGCCGCGGTGATCGAGGGGACCAGCTTGGCCAGGGCGAACACGGCCACGACCACGATGTAGGGCAGCACGGCCATGAAGATCCGGCCGGGGGTGAGGTCCTGCGCCGCCGCGCGGGCGGGGGCGTCGAGGCGCTGGCGGGCCTCCTCGGCGCCCCGCGGCCGCCAGAAGCGCAGCAGCAGGACGGCGGCGGCGAGGGAGACCAGGGAGGCCACGACGTCGGTGAGCTCGTAGGAGAAGTGGGTCGAGGCCAGCCAGATGGCGACGGCGAAGCTCGCGCCGATCACGATCAGTGCCGGCCACGTCTGCCGCACGCCGCGCAGCCCGTCGATGATGAACACGAGCAGGAACGGCACGAACACGGCCACGAACGGGGCCTGGTGGCCGACGATCGCGCCGATGTGCGTGGCGGGGATGCCGGTGAGCGTGCCCGCGGTGGTGATGGGGGTGCCCACGGCGCCGAAGGCCACGGGTGCGGTGTTCGCCAGCAGCACGGCGGTGGCCGCCCGCAGCGGGGGCACACCCAGGCCCAGCACCATGGTGGCCGTGATGGCCACGGGGGCGCCGAAGCCGGCGAGGGCCTCGAGCAGGCCGCCGAAGCAGAACGCGATGAGCACGGCCTGGATGCGGATGTCTCCGCCGCCGAGCGAGTCGAAGATCGCGCGCATGTCGTCGAATCGCCCGGAGAGCACGGTGACCTGGTAGAACCACAGCGCCATCACGACGATCCAGACGATCGGGAACAGGCCGAAGGTCGCTCCCTGGGCGGCGGCCAGCGCCGCCAGGTGGGCCGGCATGTGGAAGCCCAGCACGGCCACGAGCAGGGCCACCACGAGCGCGGCGAGCCCCGACTGCCAGGCCTTGAGGCGCAGACCGAGGAGGGTGGCGAAGAACGTCAGCAGGGGCAGGACGCCGAGCGCGGCGGAGAGCGCGACGCTGCCGGCGGCATCGGGGGTGGGGGTGA
>NZ_JASDCZ010000004.1:0-42135 GCF_030407635.1 Micrococcus sp. APC 4021 | reverse complement strand
ACAATGGACCGACGGGGGGTGGTGGTGGTCGCCATGGGTGTCTCCTTATTCGGGCTGCAGCTTGAGTGATCGCCACTGAAAGCTGTTCCTTGAGTCTCACCCCCCGTCGGTCCATTGTCAAGCGGTCCCGATAGTGGGAGACTGTTCAAGCTACGCGTTGCGAACGGACGGAGAACTATGAACATCGAAGAGGTCATCGGCACGAACCTGCGCCGGGTACGAGAGGGCCGGGGCCAGTCACAGACGGAGTTCGGGGCCGCCCTCGGCGAGGTCCTGGGGTCCACCTGGAAGCCCCAAACCGTGTCTGCCGCGGAGAAAGGCCGGCGGCAGTTCGTGGCGGCCGACCTGGTGGCGCTGGCGCACGCCCTAGGGGTCCCCGTGCCCACGCTTCTCACACCACCGAGCGACGTCACCACTGTCACGGCTGGCACAGTCGAGGTGCCCGCCTCGGCGCTCACGCTGTTGCCGTTCAGCGATGGGGAGACGGTGGACCCCCGATTCCTCGAATGGTCCTTCCGGGGGGTGGCGATGGGCCGGAAGTGGATTGACGAAGCCACGAAGGACGCCCGCGCCGCCCTGGACCGCGTCGACTCGGCGACGGAGTTCCAGCGGGGGAGGATCGAAGCGGTAGAGCGCGCATTGCGCGGCGAGGCACTCCCGGAAAGCGTCACGGGCGGCGGTGAGCCCGAGTGGGCAACGGAGGACAACGCCGCGGACGACGACGGGGAGGGCTGACCATGCCGCGCCCGCCGCTGACTGTGGGCACCTGGGGCCGGATCAGCGACCCCAAAGAGGTGTCCCCAGGCGTGTACCGCGCAATGGCCAAGGTCCGCGACGTGGACGGCGTCACGCGCAAGGTGGAGGCCCGCGCGTCGTCCAAGGAGCGCGCCCGCCGCGCCCTAGAGGCCCGCCTCCGCGCCCGCACGGCCCCGCCCGTCGGCGATGTCACCCCGGACACGCGCGTCCGCGAGGTCGCCCAACTATGGCTGGCGGACGTGGAGGCCCGCGGCCGGGCCGCCAACACCGTGAAGCGGTACCGGATCACGGTGGACCTGCACGTCTGCAAGGCCCGCGGCGGCGTCGGGGAACTCCGGGTGCGGGAATGCACCACGTCCCGCATGGAGGCGTTCCTCCGGGGCGTGGCGCGGGACCACGGGGCACCGTCGGCCAAGGTGGCCCGGACGGTCATGTCCGGCGTCCTCGGCCTCGCCGCCCGCCACGACGCGATCACGGGGAACCCGCTCCGGGAGGTGTCCCCCATCTCCGTCCCGCGCAAGGAGGTGCGCGCCCTGTCGGCGGCGGACGTCCGCGTCCTGCGCCGCAAGTTGGCGGCCTGGCAGTCGGAGCCGCCCGCGAACGGACGGAGGCAGCGCCCGGACGATCTGCTGGACGTCGTGGACGTCATGTTGGCCACGGGGTGCCGCATCTCGGAGGCGCTGGCCCTGCGCTGGCAGGACGTGGACGCGGACGGCCGAAAGGTGGCCATCACCGGCGCCGTCGTCGTCGCGGGCCGCGGGGGCGCCGTGCGTCAGGATCACCCCAAGTCGGCCGGGTCCGTCCAGACGTACACGGTGGACGCGCACACGGCGGACATGCTCCGGCGCCGCTGGGAACGGTCCATGGAGCTGGGGGTTGTGTCGCCGATGGTGTTCCCGTCGTCCACGGGGACCGTCCGAGACCCGTCGAACTACCGGAAACAGTGGCGCACGGCGCGGGAGTCCATTGGATTCGATTGGGTCACCCCGCACACGTTCCGCAAGACGGTGGCCACACGGGTGGCGGACGCGGAGGGCCTGGCCGCGGCCTCGGCGTACCTGGGCCACTCCGGGGAGGCCGTGACGCGGACCCACTACCGGGCCAAGGCGCCGGAGGCGGCGGATATGACGGCGGCCCTGGCCGGATTCTGGGAGGACGCGGACCGCGACGCGACGGAGGCACCCTAGGGTGAATCGGGTGGGTAAAGGGTGGATCGCGGCCCCCCGGCGCCCGACATGAACGGCCCCTGACCCGGCATCATGCCTAGTCAGGGGCCGTTTTCCGGTGGGCCCTGCGGGGATCGAACCCGCGACCGGCGGATTAAAAGTCCGATGCTCTGCCAGCTGAGCTAAAGGCCCCCACCCGCGGCCGACGACGACGGCGTGCGGCCGACGACGGCGACCCTCGCGGGTGCCCTCCGATGGTAGCCCAGGCGTCCGGGGCACTACCGTGGACGGGGCCGCCGCCTCCGGCGACCACATCCCCACCCCGATGCGCCCTCGAAGGGAGCCCGCCCATGGCACGTCACCGCCTGCCCGCCGGCCGCGGCGCCAGCTCGAGCGCCTCGGGCGTGCTGCGCCCCCACCGGCCCCGCCTCTCGGAACCGCAGGAGCTCACGCACTTCGCCGGCGGCGAAGACCCGCAGGAGGTGGCCGCGGCGGCCTCGCGCCTGGCCCACGCCCTCGTGGCCGGCGGCCGCGCGGAGGAGGACCCGGCCGTCGTCGAGCGGCTGGTCGGGCTGGTCCGCGAGCTCGGCGTCGAGACGCTCGCCGAGCTGTGGGCAGACGCCCCGCCCGTCTCGCTCGCCGGCGCCCTGTGGCGCCTGTACGCGCTGCAGGAGGCGACGACCCGCGACGGCGAGCGCTGGGCCGCCTGGTACCGCGCGGGGCACGCCGCCTACGCCTCGCGCGTCGTGGCGGGCGCCGTCGAGCCGCCGGGGCCGGCCGAGCTGCGCCGCCTCACGGACACGATCCTCACGGGCGCCTACCGCTCCGAGATCGACGTCGCGTTCGAGCGCGCCGCCGCCTACGCCCGCGTCGTGGCCCTGGGCCAGGTCGAGCACGCCGAGGGCTCCGAGGCCGCCGCCCCGGACCGCGCCGCCGCCCTCACCCGCCGGGCCGCGCGCCTGGTCAGCACCGCCGACGCCCTGGAGGCGGCGGGTCGAGCGTTTCGGGACGGATCGCTAGACTGAAGGGGACGGCGCCGGGCCGCTGGTAACCCCGGGCTCCAACACATAGCCGCTGCGAGCGGCCTTCCGCCGAGAGGCGTTCCCGGCCCGGCGTCGTCGTCGACCCCTTCGCCACCCGTCGACGAGAGAGCGACCGCTGCCCATGTCCCCCCGCATGCCCTGGCTCGTCACGCGCGACACCCCGGCGCTGCGCCACATGGCGGACCTCGCCGAGGCCCTGCACCGGTCCGTGCATCTGGTGGCCCAGGTCGCGGGGACCCGCGGACCCGAGGCGGACCGTGCCGCCCGTGAGCTCGAGGAGCTCGACTCGTCCTCGAGCGCCACCCTCATGGCCTTCCTCACCGCGCTGCGCAGCGCCTACGTGACTCCGCTGCCCCGTCAGGACCTCTACCGGCTGGCCAGCGGCGTGCACGCGGCCACCCGGCGCGTCGTGTCGGCGGGCGTGCTGATCCAACGGGCCGACCTCGAGGAGCTGCCGACGCACGCCCTCGACGTCCTCGAGACCGTGGGCCGGCAGGCCGAGCTGCTCGCCCGCAGCGCCGCCGAGATGCGCGACCTCGACGCCCTGGAGGCCACGTGGATGCAGCTGCTGCGCGCCTCCCGCCGCACGGAGCGGATCATGGTCGAGTGGCTCGCCGACCTCGGCATGGACCTGCTGCAGCGCGACTACAACCGCCAGCGCGAGGTCGCCTGGGCGCTGCACGCGGCGCTCGAGGCCCTCTCCCGCGTGAACATGGACCTGGGCATGGTGCTCGTCCGTGAGTCCTGAGCCGGTGGAGGCGCCGTGACCGCGGGGCTCGCCGTCGTCCTCGTGCTGCTGTGCGCCGTCGGCGCGCTGATGGGGTTCCGTGACGCCCCCAACGCCGCGGCGCTGCCTGTCCGGTACCGGGCGCTGACACCGCGCGGGGCCCTCCTCCTGACCGGAGCGGTCAACACCGTGGGCGCGCTGCTGGGCATCGGGCTCATCACGCTGAGCGTGCACTACTTCACCTCGCCCGCGGTGCGCAGCGAGATCGGCCCCCTGGCCGTGGGCGTGTCCTGCGCGGTGACCCTCGTGTGGGGTCTGCTGCTGTGGTGGCGGCGCCTGCCCGGCTCCAGCACGCACGCGCTGATCTCCGCGCTGGCGGGCAGCCACCTCGCCGTGCGCCTGAGCCTGCACATCGACGTCGCCCACACCATCTTCGACCTCGTCCGCGCCGAGGTGCTGCTCAGCCTGCTGCTCTCGCCCCTGATCGCGTGGGCGCTCGCCCGCCTGCTCACCGCGCCCGCCACGCGGCTCGCCACCCGCGGCACCACGGTCAACGTCCAGCACCGGGCCCGCGTCGCGTTGGGCATCTCCGCCAGCGCCATGGCCATGGGCCACGGCCTGCAGGCCGGTCAGCGCATGGGGGTGCTGTGGGCCGCCGTGCTGGTGGGGTCCGGGTCCGTCCTGGCGCCGGACGCCCTGACGGCCGAGTTCGTGGGGGGCGCGTTCCTGTTCGCCCTCGCGGTCGGGCTCGGCACGCTAGGCGGCGCCTGGCGGATCGCCTGGACCCTCACCGAGCGTCTCGTGCGCCTCGACCCCCTGCGGGCGTCCGTGGCCGCCGTCATCCCCGCGGGCCTGCTGTTCGTCGGATCCCTGGTGTTCCACCTGCCCCTGTCCTCCACCCACACGGCGACGGCGGCCATCGTGGGCGCCGGCCAGACGCAGACCTACGCGTCCGTGCGCTGGCCCACCGTGCTGCGCGTGGTCGGCTGGTGGCTGCTCACGCCGGTGGCCTGCGCGCTCCTCGGCCTCCTCGGCACGCTGGCCCTCCTCCTGCTGGCCTGAGGCCGCGCCCGACGACGCCCGGCCCCGCAGACGCAACGACCCCGCCCGGCGTGGGGCCGGACGGGGTCGGGGACGGAGCGCGGGGCGGCTCAGCCGAAACGGCCGGAGACGTAGTCCTCGGTCTGCTGGCTCGAGGGGTTGTTGAAGATGACGTTGGTGTCGTCGTACTCGATCAGCTTGCCGGGCTTGCCGACGCCCTGGATGTTGAAGAACGCGGTCTTGTCCGCCACGCGCGCGGCCTGCTGCATGTTGTGCGTGACGATGATGACCGTGTACTCCTCCTTGAGCTCGTTGATCAGGTCCTCGACGGCGAGGGTGGAGATCGGGTCGAGCGCGGAGCAGGGCTCGTCCATGAGGATCACGTCGGGCTGCACCGCGATGGAGCGGGCGATGCACAGACGCTGCTGCTGACCGCCGGAGAGGCCGGAGCCGGGCTTGTCGAGGCGGTCCTTGACCTCGTTCCACAGGTTGGCGCCGCGCAGGGACTTCTCCACGAGCTCGTCCGCACGGGACTTGTTCAGGCGGGTGCCGTTGAGCTTGTAGCCGGCCAGCACGTTGTCGCGGATGGACATCGTGGGGAACGGGTTCGGGCGCTGGAAGACCATGCCGATCTGGGAACGGACGCGGACCGGGTCCACACCGGGCCCGTAGATGTCCTCGCCGTCGAGCAGGAGCTGGCCGTCCACGGTGGCGCCGGGGAGCACCTCGTGCATGCGGTTGATGCTGCGCAGGAAGGTGGTCTTGCCGCAGCCGGAGGGGCCGATGAAGGCGGTGACGGAGCGGGGGGCGATGTCGATGTTGACGCCCTCGACGGCCTTGAACTTGCCGTAGAAGACATCGACGTCGATGGCCTGGATGCGCTTGGACATGAGTGGTTCTGTTCCTTCGTGGAAGTCTCTGGGGGGGTGCGACGGGGTCGGGGCCGGCCGCCCGGGGGATTCCGGGCGGCCGGACCTCATCGGCCCTTCTTGGGGGCGAACGCCTTGGCGATGAACCGTGCCGCCAGGTTGAGCAGCATGACGATGGTGACGAGCAGCAGGGCGGCTGCCCAGGCGCGGGCGGTCGAGGGGTCCGCCGCCGTGGGCGAGGTCGGGGCGACCAGCTGGCGGTAGATGTACACCGGCAGCGCGGTCATCCAGTTGTCGAACGGGTTCCAGTTGATGCTGGTGGCGAAGCCGGCCGTCACGAGGATCGGCGCGGTCTCGCCGGCCACGCGGGCGATGGCCAGGGTGACGCCGGAGGCGATGCCGGAGATCGCGGTGGGCAGGACCACCTTGGCGATGGTCTGCCACTTGCGGACGCCGAGGGCGTAGGCGCCCTCGCGCAGCTCGTTGGGCACCACGCGGAGCATCTCCTCCGTGGATCGCACGACCACGGGGATCATCAGCACGGAGAGCGCGATCGCGGCCGTGAGACCCATCTGCACGGACTGCAGTGCGGTGGACTTGCTGCCGGTGACCAGGGTCAGGACCCACGTGATCGCGGCGTAGGCGAAGAGGCCGGCCACGATCGAGGGGATGCCGGTCATGACGTCCACGAAGAACACGATGGCGCGGGAGAACCAGCCGCCGCGGCTGTACTCCACCAGGTAGATGGAGGTGAGCATGCCGATCGGCACGGAGATCAGGGTCGCGATGATCGTGATCACGACGGTGCCGATCAGGGCGTGGCCGAAACCGCCCGCGAGCCCGCCGGCGGGCTTGCCGTCCTCCACCCACGCCGAGTCGTCGATGCCGGTGATGCCCTTCATGTCGTACGCCATGATCTGCGGGTTGGCGATCAGGGTCGGCAGACCGGCGGAGAGGACCGACCACAGCACGGAGACCAGCGGCACCAGGGCCACGAGGAACGCCAGCCACACGAGGTTGCGGCACAGGCCGTCTGCGGCGCGGCGCCGGTTCTCCATCACGCGGGTGGCCACGTAGAGCCCCGCGATGTAGAGGATGGCGGCGATGATCACGAAACCGACGACGTTGAAGGCGCCGCTGAGCAGCACGGTCAGGCCGGCGGCGACGACGGCCGCGGCAGCTGCGACGGCCATCCAGGTCCAGCCGGGCTTCTGACCCTCGGTCAGGGAGTGACGCCGCGGCGTCACGCTGTCCTCGGTGGCCCGGGGAGAAGTCGAGACAGTGCTCATGTCAGTTGGCTCCCGAGAATTCCTTGTGCTTGTTCACGATCGCGCGGGCGATCATGTTCACCGCCAGGGTGATGATGAAGAGCATGAGACCGGCAGCGATCAGCTCGTGCAGGCGCATGTTGAACGCCTCGGGGAAGTTGAGCGCGATCTCCGACGGGATCGTCTGGTTCCTGCCGGACTCCACGAGCGACCAGGAGAAGACGCCGCCGGAGAGCACCATGGTGACCGCCATGGTCTCGCCGAGCGCGCGGCCGAGGCCGAGCATGATCGAGGAGACGATGCCGGCCCGGGCGAACGGGAACACGGTCATCTTGATCATCTCCCAGCGCGTGGCGCCGAGGCCGAGCGCGGCCTCCTCGTGGAGCTTCGGGGTCTGGGTGAAGATCTCACGGCAGAGCGCGGTGATGATCGGCAGAACCATCACGGCCAGCACGACGCCCGAGGTCAGCAGGGTGCGGCCCGTGGTGGTGGCCGAGCCGCCGAAGAACGGGATGAAGCCCAGGTTCTCGTTGAGCCAGCCGTAGATCGGCACCATCAGCGGAGCGAGCGTCAGCCAGCCCCACACGCCGTAGACCACGGAGGGGATCGCGGCCAGCAGATCGATCACGAAGCCCACCGACTGCGCGATGCGCGGGGGCGCATAGTGCGAGATGAACAGGGCGACACCGATCGCGACCGGGGTGGCGATGAGCAGAGCGATGATCGACACCATCACGGTGCCGGCCATGAGCGGCCACACGTACTGGAAGAAGGAGTCCGCAGACACGAGCTCCGCGCCCGGCTGCAGGGCAGGCCATGCCTCCGTCAGGAGGAAGACCGCCACGAAGGCGAGCACGAGCAGGATCAGGACGGCGGCCGCAAGGGCCCCGCCGGAGAGGAGCTTGTCTCCGGCGGCTCCGCGGCGGGGGCCGCGCAGGCTGGACGGCTTCGGTGCCGCCTCGTTGGTGGTTGAGGACACAGTGCCTTCCCTCAGATCGACGTGCGTGGTGATGGACGGGCCGCGACGAACGAGAGCCCTGACGCGGCTTCAGCCGCCGGGCCCGTGGGGCCCGGCGGCCGAAGCGGCGGTGGGTCAGCCGACAAGAAGCGACATCAGCCCTTGACCGAGATGGCCTCGATGCGCTCCATGGCCTTCTTGCGGGTGTCCTCGGAGATCGGGGCGTTGCCCGCGGACTCCTCGGCGGTCTTCTGACCGTCCTCGGACACGACGTACTCGGCGAAGGCCTTGACCTGGTCCACGGTCTCCTGCGACTCGTACTGGTTGCAGTAGATGTGGTAGGAGACCAACACGACGGGGTACACGCCGGACTCGTCGGTGGCGCGGTCGAGCTCGATCGAGCCGTCCTCCTTGGCCTCGGACTTCTCGACGGTCGCGGCCGCGGCCTCGGCGGAGTACTTCACGTACTCCTCGCCGACCTTCACGGACACGGTGCCCAGCTCGCCCACGGCGGAGGCGTCGGCGTAGGTGATGGCGCCCTCGGTCTGGGAGGCCAGGCCCACGACACCCTTGGTGCCCTGGGCCGACTCGGCGGTGATGTCGGACGGCCAGGTCTCGACCTCGTCGTAGGACCAGGCATCGCCGGCGGCCTCGGTGAGGTAGGCGGTGAAGTTCTCGGTGGTGCCCGAGTCGTCGGAACGGTGCACGACGGTGATCGGGGTGTCGGGCAGCTCGACGCCCTCGTTCTGCGCGGCGATGGCCTCGTCGTTCCAGTTCTTGATCTCGCCGGAGAACACCTTGGCGATGGTCTCGGCGTCCATCTTGACCTCATCGACGCCCGGCAGGTTGTAGGCCACGGCGATCGGGGAGATGTAGGCCGGCACGTGGAACGCACCCTCGTCGCCGCAGTTCTCCTTGGCGGACTCAGCCTCCTCCTCCTTGAGGGCGGCGTCGGAGCCGGCGAAGGAGGTGGCGCCGGCGAGGAACTTCTCACGACCGGCACCGGAGCCGTCCGGGGAGTACTGCACGGTCAGGTTCGGAGCGATCTCGGTGACACCCTGGGTCCAGGCGGTCATGGCCGCCTCCTGCGAGGAGGCGCCGGCGCCGACCAGGTTGCCCTGGACCTCGGAGGTGGTGCCCTGCTCGCCGCCGGCGGAGCCGGAGGCATGCTCGCCGCCGGCGGAGCCGGAGGCATCGGAGCCGCCGTTGCCGCTGTCCGCGGAGGAGCAGGCGGTCAGGGCGATGGCGGCCACGGACAGGAGGGCGGCGGAGCGGCCGAAGCGGTGAGCCTTCACGAAGAGCCTCTTTCAATCGGATGACGACGGTGAGGGCAGAGCGTCCGGCTGGCCCGGTTCTGCACCGCACCCGACCGTACGGTCCCGAGGTGAATCGAGTGCTCGGCCGGGGTGAACAGATGGTGAACGGGAGCGGCATTCGCAGGAATGATCTGTGCCGTGGGCCACAATGCTTGGTTGAGCCTCGCACGGCGGGGGCACCGCGGCGTCGGACTAGGCTGGCCGCATGACGGACCGCTTCGCCACCGCCACGGGCACGGTGCCGATGGTCGACCCCCAGACCCGCGGGGAACGTCTCGGCCGCTTCCTGCGTCGGCGCGCCCGTGCGGGCTGGTCCCGCGTCCGCTCCTCCGTGGGCCAGGCCGCCCTCGTCGCTGTCTGCGCGGTGGGCGCCTACTGGTTCGCGGAGGCCGTCCTGGGCCACCAGCAGCCCCTGTTCGCCTCCACCGCCCTGCTGATCGCCCTCGGCTTCCAACGGGAGCCGAAGCTGCGCAAGGTGGCCGAGGTCGCCGTCGGCTGCACCGTCGGCATCCTGATCGGGGACCTGCTCATGGTCGGGCTCGGCCGCGGCCTGTGGCAGGCCTCGGTGGTCCTGTTCGTGTCCGTGATGGTGGCCCGGTTCCTGGACTCCGGCGCCACGTTCACGATGCAGATGTCCCTGCAGTCCGTCCTCGTGGTCCTCCTGCCCATCGGCACGGGAGGGCCGTTCGTCCGCAGCCAGGACGCGATCGTGGGCGGCGTCCTGGCCCTGCTCGTCACGTTCCTCTCGCCCCAGGACGTGCGCCGTCCCGCGGTGCGTCAGCTGGGTGGGCTCTACGACTCGATCGCCACGGTGCTGCGCGACCTCTCCCGGGCCCTGCGGGAGGACGACTCCCGCACCGCCTGGATGGCGCTCGTGGCCAGCCGCGGCACGCACACCACGCTGGAGGCGCTGCGCAAGGAGCTGCGCGTCACGCATGAGCAGACCGTGTTCAACCCGCTGCACCGCTCCTCGCGCTCCTTCGTGGAGGACGCGGTGAACGCGGCGGACCGCTCGGACCTGGCGGTGCGCTCCCTGCGGATCGTGGCCCGGCGGGTGGTCTCGGTCCTGGACGAGGGTGTGTTCGACGACGACGACCGCGAGCGCCTGGCCGCCTGGTTCGACGACGCCGCGGACGCCGTCGAGATCCTGCACCGCTCCCTCGTGGAGCCGCAGGCCGAGGGCCGCCATCGCTCGCTTTCCGTGGCGCGGGACGCCCTGGGGGCGTCCGCGTCCGCGCTGGACCCGCACCAGCTGGGCGGCGGGTCCGTGCACGGCGAGGCGCTCGTGATGCTGCTGCGGCCCATGATGGTGGACCTCATCGAGGCCACGGGCGCCGAGCACGACGAGGCGCGCGGCTACCTGCCCCGCGTCTGAGCCCGACGGCGGCGCCGGCTAACGCGTCCGCCCCGGCTCCTAGAGTGGGCGCATGGCCACCAAGACCGCCCCGAAGCGTGCCCCCGGATACCGCTGCACCGAGTGCGGCTGGACCACCGTGAAGTGGGTCGGCCGCTGCGGGGAGTGCCAGTCGTGGGGCACGGTCGAGGAGATCGGGCTGACGTCCACCACCGGTCGCACGCGCGCGGCCACGGTCGCGGAGGTCGCGCCGCGCATCGGGGACGTGGACGCCACGCTGGCCTCGTTCCGATCCACGGGGGTGCGTGAGCTGGACCGCGTGCTCGGCGGCGGCCTCGTGCCGGGCGCGGTGATCCTGCTGGCCGGCGAGCCGGGCATCGGCAAGTCCACGCTGCTGTTGGACGTGGCCGCCCAGACGGCGCGCGGCGCGGGCGGCGGCGGTCCGCGCTCGGTGCTGTACCTGACGGGCGAGGAGTCGGCGGCGCAGGTGCGCTCCCGCGCAGACCGGATCGGGGCGATCGCGGAGACCCTGCGTCTGACGGCGGAGACGGACCTGGGCCGGGCGCTGGGGCAGATCGAGCGGACTGACCCGGAGCTGGTGATCGTGGACTCCGTGCAGACCCTGCAGTCCACCGAGGTGGACGGGATCGCCGGGGGCGTCAGCCAGGTGCGCGAGGTGGCGGCCAGCCTCATCCGCACGGCCAAGGAGAAGGGGATCACCACGGTCCTGGTGGGCCACGTGACGAAGGACGGGACCATCGCCGGCCCGCGGCTGCTCGAGCACCTCGTGGACGTGGTCTGCCAGTTCGAGGGGGACCGCCACTCACGGCTGCGCCTGGTGCGTGCGGTGAAGAACCGCTTCGGGCCCACGGACGAGGTCGGCTGCTTCGACCTGCGGGAGGACGGCATCGAGTCCCTGGACGACCCCTCCGGTCTGTTCCTCTCGGGCGTTTCGGAGCCGGTCGAGGGCACGTGCGTGACGGTGACGCTCGAGGGCCGGCGCCCGCTCGTGGCCGAGGTGCAGTCCTTGCTCACCCCGTCCGCCGGCGGCAGCCCGCGCCGCACCGTCTCCGGCGTGGACGCGGCGCGCGTGAACATGCTCCTGGCCGTGCTCCAGCGCCGGGCCCGTTTCGCCCTCGCCCAGGACGACTGCTACGTGGCCACCGTGGGCGGCGTGCGACTCTCGGAGCCCGCCTCGGACCTGGCCGTGGCCGTCGCCGTGGCCTCGGCGAAGCTCTCGGCCCCCGTCCCGCAGGGGATGATCGCGGTCGGCGAGCTCGGGCTGGCCGGGGAGGTGCGCCCCGTGCCCGGCATCGGGCGACGGGTGCGTGAGGCTGCGCGGCTGGGCTTCACCCGCGCGCTGGTCCCCCGCTCCCCCGAGCCGCTCGGGGAGGTCCCGGCGGGCTTCACGGTGGCGGAGGTCCGCTCGATCGGCGAGGCCCTCGCCACGATCCCCACGTGGACCGGCGGCGGCCCGGCCGCGCGTCCGGAGGCCGCCCCCGGCCGCTGACGACGCGCCCGGCTCAGCGGGACGGCGACGGCGACGGGTCGGTGGTCGTGGCGGGCGCCGCGGACGGCGAGGCCGACGCCGAGGCTGAGGCCGACGCCGGGTCGGAGGCGGACCCCGACGGGGAGGCGCTGCCGCTCGAGGAGGGGGTGGCCGAGGAGCCGCCGTCCTGGGCCCCCGGGGCGAGCTCCTCGAGGATCTTCAGCGCGACGGGGCGGGAGGTGACGTCGCCGAGGCTGACCGTCAGCAGATGGGGCCCGGGCTCCGCGAGAGCGCCGAGGCGGCCGCAGTCCTGGCTCGAGGCGCGGCCGGACCAGCGGTACACGGCGGTGAGCTCCTCGTGCGGGTACAGCACCCGCTGGGCCTCCGCGGGGTCCGCCTGGCAGATGCGGGTGGAGAAGACGTCGTCGCCCTCGGCCGTGCGGATCGTGAACTCCTGCCGGGCCGTGCCCACATCCGTGCGGCACGGGGTCGAGGAGAGGTTCGTGATGCCCAGGCGCAGCTCGGCCTCCTCCCCCCGCTGATACTCGGACCGGTCCGCGGAGGCGGCGATCCGCAGGTCCGAGGGCTGGCACTCGGCCGCGTCCTCGACGGCCACGGTGGGCGAGGCGGAGCCGGACTCGGCGTCCGTGGCCGGGGCGGGCGACGGGGAGTGCACCGGCGTCGGGGCGGCGGAGGGGTCGGCGTCCTCGGAGGAGAAGGCGCCGATCCCGGCACGGACGAGCGCCACGACGGCCCACCCCACCAGGATCAGGAGCACGAGGGCGAGCAGGGCGGCCACGAGCCGCCGGCGGCGGTAGACGGCGGGGGACGGCTTCGACCCGGGGGAAGTCGGACGAGACGGCATGCGATCCAGGGTAGGCGGCGGCGCACCCTACAGTGGACGCCATGCCCGCGCCCGCCCCCCTCGTCCCGCCCACGGTGGACGTGCCGCGCCTGCACGAGGCGGTGCTGGGCTGGTTCGTCGTCCACGCCCGGGACCTTCCCTGGCGCAGCCCGGACTGCTCCCCGTGGGGCGTGCTCGTCTCGGAGATCATGCTCCAGCAGACGCCGGTCGTGCGGGTGCTGCCTCGCTGGCGGGAGTGGCTGGAGCGCTGGCCGACCCCCGCGGACCTGGCCGTCGCCCCCACCGCAGACGTGCTCACGGCCTGGGGCCGGCTCGGCTACCCGCGCCGGGCCCTGCGCCTCCAGGAGGCCGCCCGGGCCGTCGTCGAGCGCCACGACGGCCGGGTGCCGGCCGACCCCGCCGCCCTGCGCGCCCTGCCCGGCATCGGCGAGTACACGGCCGCGGCGGTCGCGAGCTTCGCGTTCGGCATCCCCGAGACCGTCGTGGACACCAACGTGCGCCGGGTGATCGCGCGCGCGGTCGCGGGTGAGGCCCTGCCCGGCAGGTCGCTGACCCGCGCCGAGATGCGCCGCGCCCAGGCCCTCATGCCCGAGGACCCCACCCGCGCCAACGCGTGGAACGCGGCCGTCATGGAGCTCGGGGCCCTCGTCTGCACCGCCCGCTCCCCCGCCTGCGAGCGCTGCCCCCTGGCGGAGACGTGCGCGTGGGTCGCGGCGGGCTCCCCGCCGCCGGTGGAGGTGCCGCGCGGCCAGGCCTGGGCCGGCACGGACCGTCAGGTGCGCGGGGCCGTGATGGCCGCCGTCCGCGAGCACGGGCGCGTGGCCGAGGCGGAGGTGCCCGCCGTCGTCGTGGCCGGGGGGCGGCTCGGGTCGCACCGCCCCGAGGACGCGCAGTGGGCGCGGTGCGTGGCCGGGCTCGTGTCGGACGGGCTGCTGGCCCGGGGCGCCGACGGCGGCCTCACCTTCCCGGCCTGACCTCGCCGGGGCACGGGGCGACCCGCGGTGCGGCGGCTCAGAGGCGGCGGATCATCCGCGTGTTGCCGAGGGTGTTCGGCTTGACCCGGGCGAGGTCGAGGAACTCGGCGACGCCCTCGTCCGTGGAGCGCAGCAGTTCCGCGTAGACCTCCGGGTCCACGGCGGACTGGTCCGCCATCACCTCGAAACCGTGCCGGCGGAAGAACTCGACCTCGAAGGTCAGGCAGAAGACCCGCTCGACGCCCACGGCCCGCGCACGGTCCAGCAGCTCCTCGATGATCAGGTGCCCGACGCCGGCCCCCCGGTGGGCCTCCGAGACGGCGAGGGTGCGGACCTCGGCGATGTCCTGCCACATCACGTGGAGGGCGCCGAAGCCGGCCAGGGTCCCGTCCGCCTCCTCGGCGACCACGAACTCCTGGATGGCCTCGTAGTAGGCCACAGCCTCCTTCTGGAGCAGCACGCGCTCTTGCGCCAGCGGCTCCACGAGCGCCTGGATGACCGGCACGTCCTGGGTCCGCGCCGAGCGGAGGGTGAGGGGGCGGTCGGCAGGCATGGGGTCCAGTCTAGGCACGGACATCCCGACCCCGGACAGACGGGAGCCCCCGTCCCGGCGGACCGGGCGGGGGCTCCCGCGGCGTCGACGGCAGGCTCAGGCCTGCTGCTCGCCCTCGTCCCCGGACAGGAACTTCTCCTGCGCGCCGTCGACACCCTTGTTCACGGTGTCGCCGTGCTCGCCGAGCTTGTCGCCGTGCTGCTCCTGAGCGTTGTCCACGGCCTCGTCGATCTTGTCCGAGTGCTGGTTTGCGAGGTTGTTCAGGTCACCGATACCCATGGGCGGCCTCCTTCTTCTCGGGGCTGCTCCGCGGCCGTCCCGGCGAGTGCCGGGCCGAAGCGGAGACAGGACCACCGTCGAGCGGTCACAGACCACAGTGGCACCGATCCCGCCGCGAGGGAACCCCTCTCGCGTCTGCGGGGAGGCGGGCCGGTTCAGCGGTCCTTCGCGAGGCCGTCCTTGATGCCGGCGGCGGTGTCGCGGACCTCGGCCCCGACGTCCCCGCGGGGGCACGACGACGGCCCGCCGCCTCCTCCCGAGGGGGAGGGGCGACGGGCCGTGGCCACCGGACGCGCGGTCCGGCGTCGTGGGTCAGGCCCCGCGGGTCACGCGGAGCGGTCGGCGTCCACCGGATCGCCGGCACCGGGCTCGAGCTCGGCCAGGTCCGCACCCTCCAGGGCCTCCCGGCCGCCGGAGAACGTGAACGTCAGCTCGGCGCCCTCCCCCTCGCCCGTGGCGTCCACGGTGATGAGGGAGCCGGCCGGGATCTCACCGAAGAGGATCTTCTCCGAGAGCTGGTCCTCCACCATCTGCTGGATGGTGCGGCGCAGCGGGCGGGCGCCCATGGCCGGATCGTAGCCGCGGTCCGCGAGCAGATCCTTGGCGGACTGGGTGAGCTCGATGGACAGATCCTGCTCCGCCAGGCGCTTGCCGAGGCGGGAGACGAACAGGTCCACGATCTCCACGATCTCGTGCTTCTGCAGCTGCGGGAACACGATCACGTCGTCCACACGGTTGAGGAACTCGGGGCGGAAGTGCTGGCGCAGCTCCTCCTTGACCTTGCCCTTCATCCGCTCGTACCCGGTGGTGGTGTCCGTGGCCGACTGGAAGCCGGTCATGACGCCCTTGGAGATGTCCCGGGTGCCGAGGTTCGTGGTCATGATGATCACGGTGTTCTTGAAGTCCACCACACGGCCCTGCGAGTCGGTCAGGCGACCGTCCTCGAGGATCTGCAGCAGGGAGTTGAACAGGTCCTGATGGGCCTTCTCCACCTCGTCGAACAGCACCACGGAGAACGGACGGCGGCGGACCTTCTCGGTGAGCTGGCCGCCCTCCTCGTAGCCCACGTAGCCGGGAGGGGCGCCGAACAGACGCGAGACGGTGTGCTTCTCCTGGAACTCGGACATGTCCAGCGTGATGAGCGCGTCCTCGTCCCCGAAGAGGAACTCCGCGAGGGACTTGGCCAGCTCCGTCTTGCCGACGCCGGTGGGGCCGGCGAAGATGAACGACCCCGAGGGGCGGTTCGGGTCCTTCAGGCCCGCGCGGGTGCGGCGGATGGCGCGGGACAGGGACTTGATGGCCTCGTCCTGGCCGATCACGCGGCGGTGGAGCTCGTCCTCCATGTTGCGCAGGCGGTCCGTCTCCTCCTCGGTGAGCTTGAACACCGGGATGCCGGTGGACTTGGAGAGCACCTCGGCGATGAGGTCCTCGTCCACCGTGGCGACGTCGGCGTCCGCGCCGGTGCGCCACGCCTGCTCCTTCTCGCGGCGCTCGTCCCCGAGCTGCTGCTCCTGGTCCCGCAGGCGGGCGGCGCCCTCGAAGTCCTGGCCGTCGATGGCGGCCTCCTTCTGGGTGCGCACCTCCGCGATCCGGGACTCGTAGGCCTTGATCTCCGGCGGCACGGTCATGCGACGGATGCGCAGACGCGCGCCGGCCTCGTCGATCAGGTCGATGGCCTTGTCCGGCAGGTGCCGGTCGGAGACGTAGCGGTCCGCCAGGCCGGCGGCGGCCTTGAGCGCGCCGTCGGTGATGGAGACCTTGTGGTGCGCCTCGTAGCGGTCCCGCAGGCCGCGCAGGATCTCCGTGGCGTCCTCGACGGACGGCTCGGCGACCTGGATCGGCTGGAAGCGGCGCTCGAGCGCGGCGTCCTTCTCGATGTGCTTGCGGTACTCGTCCAGCGTGGTGGCGCCGATGGTCTGCAGCTCACCGCGGGCCAGCATCGGCTTGAGGATGCTGGCGGCGTCGATCGCGCCCTCGGCCGCACCCGCCCCGACGAGGGTGTGGATCTCGTCGATGAACAGGATGATGTCCCCGCGCGTGCGGATCTCCTTGAGCACCTTCTTCAGGCGCTCCTCGAAGTCGCCGCGGTAGCGGGAGCCGGCCACGAGGGAGCCGAGGTCCAGCGAGTAGAGCTGCTTGTCCCTGAGCGTCTCCGGGACGTCGCCGCGGTCGATCGCCTGGGCCAGGCCCTCGACGACGGCGGTCTTGCCGACGCCGGGCTCGCCGATGAGCACGGGGTTGTTCTTGGTGCGGCGGGAGAGCACCTGCATGACGCGCTCCATCTCGCCCGCACGCCCGATGACGGGATCCAGCTTGCCGTCGTGCGCGGCCGCGGTGAGGTTGCGTCCGAACTGGTCCAGCACCACGGAGCCGGCGTTCTGGCCGGCCTCGCCGCCCTGGCCCACCCCGGCGCCGGCGGTCTCCTTGCCACCCTGGGCGCCGCCCTGGTAGCCGGAGAGCAGCTGGATGACCGTCTGACGGACGCGGTTCAGGTCCGCGCCGAGCTGCACGAGCACCTGGGCGGCCACGCCCTCGCCCTCGCGGATCAGGCCGAGCAGGATGTGCTCGGTGCCGATGTAGTTGTGGCCGAGCTGCAGCGCCTCGCGCAGGGACAGCTCGAGCACCTTCTTGGCGCGCGGCGTGAAGGGGATGTGGCCGGGCGGGTTCTGCTGACCCTGGCCGATGTCCTCCTGCACCTTCTCTCGCACGGCGCCCAGGGAGATGTCCATGGACTCCAGTGCCTTGGCTGCGACGCCCTCACCCTCGTGGATCAGACCGAGCAGGATGTGCTCGGTACCGATGTAGCTGTGGTTGAGCATGCGCGCCTCTTCCTGGGCGAGCACGACCACCCGCCGGGCGCGGTCGGTGAATCTCTCGAACATGGGCACACTCCTTGCGTACGGTCGTGGTCGAGACTACGCACCCGGGCCGCGTGCCGCGCGACTGTTCGCCAGCGGGAGAAGCGGCCCGGCCGTCGTCGGGAGGGGCCGGAACGAGGCCCGGGGACGCCGATTCCTCGACGCACCCGGGCGGGGCGCTCACTTGCGCTTCGCGTTGCGGTAGGCCTCCACCACGTCGCGGTGCAGACGGCCCCGGCTCGAGACCTCGTAGCCGTTCTCGGCCGCCCACTTGCGGATCTGGGCGGCCTCGACCTTGGGCGACGGCGGCGCCACGGCGCGGCCCTTCTTCATGTAGGGCTTCAGGAACTCACGGAGTTCCGCAGCGTGCTCCTTCGACAGGTCGATCTCGTAATTGCGACCGTCCAATGCGAAGTTCACGGTCTCATCTGCAGGCGAACCGTCAAGATCATCCACGAGGACCACTTCTACCTTCTGTGCCAACGGTGATTCCCACTTTCTTCTCTCGTGCGCGTGTCCCTGGGTTCCGGTCTTCGCTCTCGGGGTTCTTTCCCGCGTGCTCACGATTCCGGCCGTGCACTTGTGGTGATTCAAGAATACCGCAACAAAGCCGGGCAGAAGGATTCTTCAACGCCGGGGAAGGAATCTCACCGGGCGCGGTCCTCCGGATCAGCCTCCGGCCCTCCCTCGGCTCGGCGTCGGGCCGCCCACTCACGGGCCTCGGCCTCCTCGCGGGCCGCCCGCGCGTCCGCGCCCGAGAGCCGGCGGGCCTGACTCTCGCGCTCGCCCGTGTCCGAACGCAGCAGGGAGCGCATCACCAGCCAGAAGATGAGCCCGAGGCCGATCGAGGGGGCGAGGACGGAGAAGTAGTCCCAGAAGTCGGCCATGTCAGGCCTCCGGCTTGAGCAGCGGGAAGAGGATGGTCTCGCGGATGCCGGCGTCCGTGAACAGCATCACCAGGCGGTCGATGCCCAGGCCGATGCCGCCCATGGGCGGGGCGCCGTACTCGAGGGCGCGCAGGAAGTCCTCGTCCAGCTGCATCGCCTCGTCGTCGCCGGCGGCCGCCATCGCCGACTGGGCGGTCAGGCGCTCGCGCTGGATGACGGGGTCGATCAGCTCGGAGAACGCGGTGCCGCGCTCCATGCCGCCGATGATCAGGTCCCACGCCTCGATGACCCGGTCGTCCGAGCGGTGCGGGCGCGCGAGCGGCTGAGCGGCCGGCGGGTAGTCGTACACGAACGTGGGGTTCATCAGGGTGGGCTCCACGATCTCGCCGAACAGCTCGATCACGAGCTTCTCCGCGTCCCACGCGGGGTCCACCTTGACCTCGTGCTCCGCGGCGATCGCCCGCAGCGTCTCGGCGTCCGTCTCCGGGGTGATCTCGCGGCCCACGGCCTCGGACAGCCCCGGGTACACGGCGACCCAGGCCCACTCGCCGTCGAGGTCGATGACGCCCTTCGCGGTCTCGAGCCGACGCCCGGCGCCCACCGCGCCCGCGGCGTTGAGGATGATCTCCTGCATGCGCTCGGCCATGACGTGCATGTCCGCCCACGCCTCATAGGACTCGAGGGTGGTGAACTCGGGCGAGTGGGTCGAGTCCACGCCCTCGTTGCGGAACACGCGGCCGATCTCGAACACGCGGTCGATGCCGCCGACGACGGCGCGCTTGAGGTACAGCTCGGTGGCGATGCGCAGGGTCATCGGCTGGTCGAACGCGTTGAGGTGCGTCTCGAAGGGACGCGCGAGGGCGCCGCCGTGGACGAGCTGGAGCATCGGGGTCTCCACCTCCACGTAGCCGTGGCCCTCGAGGGTGCGCCGCACCGCCGAGGTGACCTTGGCGCGGGTGTAGACCATGCGGCGGGCCTCGTCGCGCACGATCAGGTCCGCGTAGCGCTGGCGGACGCGGGTCTCCTCATTCAGGTCCGCGTGCAGCACGGGCAGGGGGCGCAGCGCCTTGGAGGCCATCTCCCATGCCGAGGCCATGATGGACAGCTCGCCGCGGCGCGAGACGATCACCTCGCCGGTGACGGAGAGGAAGTCGCCCAGGTCCACGACCTTCTTCCAGTCGGCCAGGGACTCCTCACCGACGGCGGCCAGGGACACCATGACCTGGAGGCGGACGGCCTCCCCGTCCGCGCCGGACTCCTGCAGGGTGGCGAAGCAGAGCTTGCCGGTGTTGCGGAGGAAGACGACGCGCCCGGTCACCGACACGGTCTCGCCCGAGGCCCAGTCAGGCTCGTGGCCGTCGAACCGCTCACGCACCTCGGCCAGCGCGTGGGTGCGCGGCACCTGCACGGGGTAGGCCTCGCGGCCCGAGGCGAGCAGCTGCTCACGCTTGGCGGCGCGGACGGCCTGCTGATCGTGGTGGTCGACGGCGGCGGAGGCGGAGTTCTGGGTGGTCACGGTCCCCGAGTCTACCGACGGCGCCCCGCCGGTCAGCCGCGCACCCCGGGGTTGACGAGGGCCGGGACCTCCGCGCCCGTGGCCATGGCGATCGCGTTGCGCGCGGCCAGCTCGGCCATCGCGGCGCGGGTGTCCCGGGTGGCGGAGCCCAGGTGCGGCAGGAGCATCACGTTCCCCAGCTCGGCCAGGCCCGGGGCGAGGGCGGGCTCGTCCTCGTAGACGTCCAGACCGGCGCCGAAGAGCCGCCCCTCGCGCAGGGCGGTGACGAGGGCCGCCTCGTCCACCACGGGCCCCCGGGCCGTGTTGACGAGGACGGCGTCGTCCTTCATCTTCGCGATCACGTCCGCATCCACGAGGTGGTGGGTCTCGTCCGTCAGGGGCACGTGGAGGGACAGGACGTCCGCGACCTCGACGAGCTCCTCCCAGCGGACCTGACGGACGCGGCCGGCGAGGTCGCCGAGCTCCGCGGCCGCGACCTCCCGGTGCGCGGGCGGCCGCGGCGCGAACACGACGTCCATGCCGAAGACGAGCGCACGCTCGGCCACCGCCTTGCCGATCCGCCCGAAACCGGCCAGGCCCAGGGTCGCGCCGCGCACGTCCCGGCCCACGAGCAGGTCCGGCGCCCAGCCGTGGAAGCGCCCCTCGCGCACCATCCGCTCACCCTCGTGGGCGCGGCGGGTCACACCGAGGATCAGGAGCATCGCGATGTCCGCGGTGGCGTCCGTGAGCACGTCCGGGGTGTTGCCGACGGCGATCCCCCGCCGCGCGCCACCGCTCCGTGCTCCAGGCCCTGACCGGCCTCCTGCTGGGCATGTTCGTCTCGATGATCGCCAACACGGTGGTCTCGACCTCGATGCCGGTGATCATCCACGACATCGGCGGCGACCAGACCGCCTACACCTGGGTCATCACCTCGGCCCTGCTCGCCACGGCCATCGCCACCCCGATCTGGGGCAAGCTGGCCGACCTCGTCAACCGCAAGGTCCTCTTCCAGGTCGCCCTGGCGATCTTCGTCGCCGCCTCCGCGGCGGCCGGGTTCACCCACGATCCGACCTTCCTGATCGTCTGCCGCACCGTGCAGGGCCTGGGCGGCGGCGGCCTCGTCGCGCTCAGCCAGGTGATCATGGCGGACATCATCAGCCCGCGTGAGCGCGGCCGCTACATGGGCCTGTTCGGCGCCGTGATGGCCGTGGCCACGGTGGGCGGCCCGCTCGCCGGCGGCGTGATCACCGACCTGTGGGGCTGGCGCTGGAACTTCTTCGTGGCGGTGCCCTTCGCCGTCGTCGCCCTGGTGATGGTGCAGCGCACCCTCCACCTCCCGCACCGCGAGCGCCAGAAGGTGTCCATCGACTACCTCGGCATCGTGTTCCTGACCGCGGCCACCGCGCTGCTGCTGATCTGGGTCACCAGCGCCGGTCGCGACTTCGACTGGGCCAGCACCACCACCGCATGGATGCTCGGCGGCGCCGCCGTCGCCACCGTCCTGTTCGTCGTGACCGAGCTGCGCGTCGCCGAGCCGCTCATCCCGCTCACCCTCTTCCGCGACCGCACCTTCACCCTCGCGACGATCGCCTCGATCGCCACGGGCCTGGCCATGTTCGGCTCCTCCGTCTACCTGGCCCAGTACATGCAGCTGGCCCGCGGCGCGACGCCGACCCAGGCCGGCCTCATGACCATCCCGATGATCCTCGGCCTGCTCGTGTCCTCCACGGTGATCGGCGGCCTCATCACCCGCACCGGCGTGTGGAAGCGCTGGCTCGTGATCGGCGCCGTCCTGCTGATCGCCGGCACCGCCCTGCTCGGCACCCTGCACTACGACACCTCCTTCTGGCTGGTGTCCCTCTACATGTTCCTGCTCGGCGCCGGCGTCGGCATGACCATGCAGAACCTCGTGCTCGTGGTGCAGAACACCACCGACCCGCGGCAGATGGGCGTCGCCAGCTCCGGCGTCACCTTCTTCCGCACCCTGGGCGGCAGCATCGGTGTCGCCGTGATGGGCGCCGTGGTCTCCAACGTGGTCCCGGACCGCATCGAGGAGCGCCGCGCGGACCTCGCCGCGGCCCTGCGCAGCCTGGGCCCGGACGCCGCCGAGTGGTCCGAGAGCCTGCAGTCCAGCACCCTGCCACGCGTGGCGGAGATGCCCGACGGCCTGCGCTCGATCTTCGAGGACGTCTACGCCACCGGCATCTCCCACGCGTTCCTCGTGGGCGTGCCGCTCGCGATCGTCGCGCTGATCGCGATCCTGTTCCTGCCGAACATCCCGCTGGGCCGCATGACCACCTCCGAGCGCCTCCACGCCACCCGCGCCGACCTGGCCACCCACTCCACGGCCGAGGCCATGCAGACGCTGCCCGCGACCGGTCCGATCCCCGTGGTGACCGCGGCGCAGGGGCAGCATCCGGCCGAGGACCCGGAGGAGTCCCGGGCGGTGACGGCCGAGCGCCCGGCGACGGCGTCGCCGGTGGCCGGCCGGCCCGTCGTCCCCGCAGCACTGGCCGTGTCAGGGGCGGCCCTGCTGGCGGCCGTCGTCACCGCACTGGTCCGGGCCCGCCGTGGCTGACGGCGCCCCGGACTCGGGCGGAGGCGGCGACGACGCGGGCTTCGAGGCCGCCGTCCAGGGGCTCGAGCAGGCGTTCTCGCGTCTGGTCCTGCAGCACCGCCAGGTGATGGCCCGCTACGCGGCGGCCCTCAGCCCGGCCCTGTCCGTCGGGGCGATGAAGGCGTTCATGATGCTGGCCAACGAGGGGACCATGACGCCCTCGGCCGTGGCCGAGGGCCTGCTGGTGGACCGCGCCCAGGTCTCCCGCATGGTCCGCGACCTCGAGGCTGCCGGGCTGATCACCCGCGAGCCGGACCCGCGGGACCGCCGCTCCGCCCTCCTGAGCGCCAGCCCCGAGGGGCTCGCCCGCCTCGACGCGGTGCGCGGCGGCCCGGCGGGTCGCGGGCTGCGCGACGACCTGGCGCGCTGGGACCGCGAGGACATCCGTACGCTGACGCGCCTGTTGGACCGGCTGGCCGCCGAGCGTCAGACCCGGATGCAGGACCCCGCCGAATCCGAGTGAGCCGCCGGCCGGACCCGCGGGGCCCGGCCGGCGGGCGGGATCACCAGATGGTGACGCGCTCCTCCGGGGCCAGCCACATGGGGTCGCCCTCGCGCGTGCCGAACGCCTCGTGGAAGGCGTCGATGTTCTTGACCACCTGGTTGCAGCGGAACTCGTTGGGCGAGTGCGGGTCCGAGGCGATGCGGGTGACCATGGCCTCCGGTCGCGTGAGCTGACGCCACACGGTGGCCCAGGCGGTGAAGAACTCGCGGTCCCCCGCCGCGGCGTCGAGGGAGGCGCCGTCGCCCTCGTCCCGCCAGATCTCCAAGGCGCGGTGGGCGATGCCCAGGCCGCCGAGGTCGCCGATGTTCTCCCCGAGGGTGAACTCGCCGTTGACGCGGTGGTCCGGGGCCTCGGCCGGGGAGAGCGCGTTGTACTGGGCCACCAGCCGGGAGGTGCGCTCGGTGAACGCCGTGCGGTCCTCCTCGGTCCACCAGTCCTCGAGCCGGCCGGCGCCGTCGTACCGCGAGCCCTGGTCGTCGAAGCCGTGGCCGATCACGGCGCCGATCGCCCCCAGGTTCGCGGCCATCGAGGCCTCGGGGTCGAAGAACGGGGGCTGCAGGATGGCGGCCGGGAAGACGATCGCGTTCTCGAGCGGCGAGTAGTACGCGTTCACCGTCTGCGGCGTGATGTGCCACTCCTCCGGGTCCGGCCCGTCCGCGATCTTGCGCAGGTCCCGCTCCCACTCGAGCTCCGAGGAGGAGCGGGCGTTGCCCAGCAGGTCGCCGGCATGGACCTCGAGGGCGGAGTAGTCCAGCCACTTCGAGGGGTAGCCCACCATGGGGCGGAACATCGCCAGCTTCTCGAGCGCCCGCTGACGGGTCTCCTCCCCCATCCACTCGAGCTCCTCGATGGACCGGCGGTAGGCCTCCTGGAGCAGGCCCACGAGCTCGTCCATCGCGGCCACGTGGCCCTGCGGGAAGTGGCGGGCCACGTAGAGCTGCGCCACGTCCTCGCCGGCCGCCCCGTTGACGAACGCGACCGCGCGCTTCCAGCGGGGGCGGACCTCCTCGGTGCCGGCCAGGCGGCGGCCGTAGAAGGAGAAGTTCTCCTGCACGAACGCGTCCGGCAGGAAGCCGGCGAAGGAGCGCAGCACCTGCAGGATCAGCCAGTGACGCCAGTCCTCGAGGTCGGCGGCCTCGGGTCCCTCGAGCAGCCCCTGCACACCGGAGAGGAAGTCCGGCTGCCACACCACGACCTCCGCGGCGCGCTCGCCGGCGGCGTCCACGCCCTCGAGCCAGGCGTCGGCCAGGGGGAAGAGCTCCGTCAGCCGGTCGTGGGTCATGAGGTTGTAGCGGGCCACGGCGTCCCGGGTGCGGACCACGTCCCAGTGCAGGGCGGCGATGCGCTTCTCCAGCTCCACCACCCGGACGCCCAGCGCGGCGGCCTCGTCCCGGTCCGCGCCGATCCCGGCCAGCGCCAGCAGACGGCCGGTGTGCTCGGTGTACTGCTCGAGGATCTCGGCGTAGGCCTCGTCCCGGTAGTAGGACTCGTCCGGCAGGCCCAGGCCGCCCTGGAGCAGGTGCAGGAGCATGCGGTCCGGGTTCCCGGCGTCGTTGAGGGCGCCGGTGTTGATGAGGCCGGAGACGCCCTGGCGCTGCAGTCGCCCGGACAGGGCGAGCAGCTCCGCGGGGGTGGACACGGTGGCCACCGCCGCCAGGTCCGAGGCGATCGGCTCGAGGCCGCGGGCCTCCACGGTCTCGTCGTCCATGAACGAGGCGTACAGCGCGGCGATCCGGCGCTTGAGCTCCGGATGCTCCGTGCCCTCCGCGTCCTCCTCGTCCAGCGGGGCGAGCGGGACGTCCCGGTGCGCGCCGGCCGCGGCCGTGGCCTGCACGCGCGCCTGGGCGGGGTCGAAGCCCGTGCCGACCTCGCGCACGGCGTCCTCGCACAGGTGCCGGACGGCGAGCTCGGCCGCGTCCCGCAGCTCGAGGAACGCGCCGTAGGCGCCCTGGTCCGCGGGGATCTCATGGGTGTCCAGCCACCCGGCGTTGACGTGGCGGTACAGGTCCTCGCGCGGCGACGGGACTTCGGGCTCGGCGGTGGCGGTCACGGCGGATCCTCCTGGACGTGGGGGTGGACGGTCTCGCACGGCACTCTAGCCGTGACACCGGACACGACGACGGGCACCGCACCCTGGCCGGGTGCGTGCCCGTCGTCGAGGGGACGGCCAGCCCGGAGGCCGCCGTCGGGAGGCGGGGGTCAGCCGACCTCGGCGGCCAGCTTCGCGAGCGACTCCTCCATCTGCTCCTCGGACACCATCGGGAAGAGGTTCTTCGCCAGCAGCTCCGGGTCGGTCACGGCGGTCCAGTCGTAGGTGAGGGACACGACCGTGCTGCCGGAGCCGTTGTCCTCGAGCCGGTAGACCCACTGCCAACCCTTGGGCTCGGTGCCGGCGGGGGCGGTCTTCCAGCCGACCAGCTTGTTCGGGTCGTAGGCGACCACGTGATTGTCGGTCTGGTAGTCGCCACCCATGTGCTCCGCGTGCATGTTCATGGTGAACACGTCGCCGACCTTCTGGATGCGCTGGGTCTTGTCGTCGGACTGCACCATGCCCGAGCCGTCGAACTTCGCGTGGTTCGCGGGCAGGGTCAGGAAGTCGAACACGTCCTTGGCGGACGCGTCGATGGTCCGGGTGACGGTCTGCTGGGTCTCGCCGTGGGCGGTCTTGTTCATCTCGGTCATGGGATCAACCTAGGCACGGGGCCGGGGCGGTCGACAAGGTCTGGGGGTCAGTCCGGCACGTTGCGGCCACGCCGGAACGCGGACACGCTGCGGTGGCCGGCCACGCTGAACCGCCACGGGAAGCGCACGGAGCCGCCCTCCCCCGAGACGCCGACGCGCGGGCCCGTCACGACCTCGATCGGCGGCTCGGCCGGATCGCGGGGCGCGGGCGGGGCCAGGAGGAAGCGGGCGGGCGCGGCCGGCGCGGCGAGGCGGGCCGAGGTGCCACCGTCGTCGGCCACCTCCGGCGGCGCGGCGACGATCTCCACGGGCGCGTGGCCCATCTCCAGGGTGATGCCGAGGCCCTGGCCGAGGTTGCCCGGGCCGGAGAGCAGCTTGGGGCCGGTGTCCCGGCCACGGCGGGCCACCGCGAGGTCCCCTCCTGCAAGCACCTCGGCCGCACGCAGCAGCACACCGCCGGCCTCCCCCTCGGGGTGGCCCACCAGGTTCAGGCAGCGGTGGATGCCGTAGTTCAGGTACACGTACGTGCGCCGCGGCGGCCCGAACAGCGCGGCATTGCGCTCGGTGCGGCCGCGGAACGAGTGGGCGCCGGGGTCCGCTCCCGCGTTCCCGTACGCCTCGGTCTCGGTCAGCCGCACGGTGACGGCGCCGTCCGGGGCGACGACGGTCAGCCGGCACCCCAGCAGCGTCGCGGCGAGCGCGGGCGAGGGGCCGTCGAAGGCGGCGGCGAGACGCTCCGGGGTCACGGCAGCGGCCCCGCGACGGGCAGCACCATGGTGTCGATCAGCCGGACGGGCGGCACGTGCGCGGCCACGAGGGCGAGGGCCTCGCGGCGCAGCGGCTGGCACAGCAGCTCCGGACCGAGCTCGGCGAAGGTGTCCCGGTCCACCACCACGAGGTGGTCCAGCTCGACGCCCGGCTCGTCCTCGACCATCCGGCGAGCGGCCTGGACGTCGACGGGCTCACCGGCCGCCGCGGCGTCGGCCAGGGAGCGCAGGGCGCGGCTGAGGACGAGCGCGTGCTCCAGGCCCGCGGCGTCCAGGCGGGTGTTGCGGCTGGAGAGCGCGAGGCCCTCGGGCGAGCGGACGATGGGTACGGCGCGGACGTCGACGTCGATGTCCAGGTCCGTGGCCAGGCGGCGCAGGACGGTGAGCTGCTGCGCGTCCTTCTGGCCGAAGTAGCTGCGCAGGGCCGGCACCGCCGGGCGCACGATGTTCCACAGCTTCGCCACGACGGTGGCCACGCCGTCGAAGTGGCCCGGGCGGGAGGCGCCCTCGAGGACCTCCCCCATGCGGCCGGCGGAGACGGTGACGATCGGCGCGTCCGGGTAACCCGGGTACATCTCCTGCACGTCCGGGGCGAACACGACGTCGGCGCCCGCCGCCGCCAGCAGGTCCAGGTCCGCGTCGAGGGTGCGCGGGTAGTGCTCCAGGTCGGCCGGATCGCCGAACTGGAGCGGGTTCACGAAGATGCTGACCGCGACGACGTCGTTCTCGGCGCGGGCCCGCCGCACCAGGGCCGCGTGGCCGCCGTGGAGGGCGCCCATCGTGGGGATCAGGCCGACGGTGACGGGCTCGGCGTCGCCGTCGTCCGTGGCGTGGGCGACGAGCTCACGGAGAGCGGAGCGCATCTCGGCGACGGTCCGGGCCAGACGCGGGCGCGCGGAGACGCCGTCGGCCTCGGCCGTCACGGGAGCGGGGAGGGCGTCCTCGAGGGTCAGGCCGGTGCCGGCGGGGACGGGGCGCTGGTCGGGGACGCGGTCGAGAGGGGTCACCCTCCGAGTCTAGGCACGGGGCCTCGGGGAGGACTTCCGCCTCACCACGCGCATCTGGTCCAAGGCCTGAGCCGCGGGCCGGATTCGGCCCCAAACGCGCGACGCCGGCTAGTCCCGTCAACGAGACCGGCCGGCGTCGTGCTCGGGTCGGGCTCAGGCGTCCTTCGCGGTGTCCTTCACCTGGCGGGCGGCGTCCTGGGACTCCGCCTTGAGGTCCTGCGCCGTGTCCGTGCCCTGCTCCTTGAGGTGGGAAGCGGCCTCGGCAGCCGACTCCTTCACGCTCCCGGCGGCCTCGCGGGCGGCGGGCTCGAGGTCCTCGCGCAGCTGCTGGGCGGCCTGCTTGGCCTCGTCCACCAGCGGGGCGGCCTGCTCCTTGAGGCCCTCCGCGGCGCGCTGCTCCACGCGTGAGGCGGGGATCAGCGAGCTGAGCAGCAGGCCGGCGCCGAAGGCGATCAGCCCGGCGGCCAGCGGGTTGCCCGCGGTGCGGCCGCGCAGCTGAGCCGGGGCCTGCTGCAGGGCGAGCTGGGCGTCGTCGGCCCACTCGGACACGCGGTCGCCGGCATCGCCCAGGCGGTCCTGGGCCTGGCCGGCAGCGTCGTACGCGGAGGCCCGGGCGTCGTCGATCACCCCGTGGGCGCGATCGCCCAGCGAGGGCTCGTGGCGGTGCTGCTCCGGGGAGCCCATGATGTTCTCCTTCGCGTGGATGAAGCCGTCCTTGATGCGGTTGGTCTGCCGGGACACGGCCTTCGTGGGGCTCACCTTCTCGGCGAGGGCGTCCACGTCCTGGCCGAGCTCGCGGCGCGTACGCTCGATGTCGGCGCGGATCTCATCGGGGTTGTTGCTCGTGGTCATCGCGTCTCCTTCGCGGGGTTCAGGGTCTCGGGGATCTCCTGAAGCGTCTCCTGGGTCTGCGGCAGACCCTTGATCTTCTCGATGTCCTTCTTGCCCTGCACGGCCAGCACGGCCGCCACGACGCCCCACAGCACGGCCACGATCAGCGCGGCCCAGCCGATCGGCAGGAACACGTCGAGCAGGTGCATCAGGGCGAGGGACAGGAACATCAGCAGGAAGAAGCCGCCGACGGCGGCGCCGGCCAGCAGCCCCGCCCCCTTGCCGGCCTTCTTCGCGGACTCGGTGGCCTCGGCCTTGGCCAGGGCGATCTCCTGGCTGACCAGCGTCGACAGCTTGGCCGACAGGCTCTGGAACATCTCGCCGAGGCTCTCGTGCTCGGCGCGGAACTCCGCCTGCGTGGGCGGCGGGGTGTGCGCGCCGGAGTGCGGCGTCGCGTCGCGGAACGGCTCGTGGGCGGTGCTCATGCGTCACCCCCGGGCCGGGTCTGGTCGAACGGCCGCTCGGCGGTCAGGCCCTGCTGGACCGGTGCCTGCGTGCCGTACGGGACGTCCCCGACGCCGGCCGCGCGGCGGGGCCCGGCGCCGTCCGCGACGCGGCCGTCGGCCTGGGAGAGCGAATCGCTCGAGTAGGCCGGGGCCTGCGAGTCCAGGTGGTGCGGAGTCACGTCCGCGTGCACCGCGTCCGGACGGGTCTCGTGACGGCGCGGCGAGGTGGAGGCGGTGGAGTCGGGCTGGGCGGCGTCGCGGATGCCGCGCGTCAGTCGACCGGCCACCAGCCCGGCGCCCAGGGCGAGAGCCAGGAACGTGCCCGGACGGCGAGCGGCGAAGCCGCGCACGTCCTGCAGCAGGTCCTGCGGGGAAGCGGTCTCCAGGCGCTGGGTCAGGGCCTCGGCACGGTCCGCCACCGAGGCGACGCCCTGGCGCACCAAATCGGTCTGCGGCTGCTCACCGGAGACCACGCGGTGCAGGTCGTCGGTGTAGCTGCGCACCTGGCCCGCGAGCCGCTCCTGCTGGGTCTGCACCTGCGCGCCGACCTGCTCCTGGGCGGAGCCGACCAGCGACTGCACCTGGTCAGCGGCCTCGTCCTTCACCTGGCCGGCCTCGTGCTTGGCGGTGGCCGCGAGGTCCTGGGCCTTGTCCTTGGCGTCGTGGGCCACGGCCTTCGCCTGGCCCTGGGCCTCGCCCGCGGCCTGTTGGGCCTTGCCCTTCGCCTGGTCCTTGGCGTCACGGCCCTCGGCTGAGGAGCCGTGGGCGTTCTTCGGCGTGTTCGTCGTCATGCTGTGCCTTCCTTCGTCCGGGTCGGCGTCCCTCATGGCCAGCCCTTCTGGCCGTCCACGTCACCGGGTCCACCGGTCCTGAGGGCCAAGGTAAGCACCGCGACGGACGTGCCGGAAGACCTCGGGTCCGCCGGGATCGTCTCCGGTCGGGACGGGGTCAGCGCACCTTCAGGCCCCGCTGGGCGGTCTTGCCGACGCCCCGGCCCGGGTGCTCCTTCTTGCCCTGCATCCAGGTGTCCACGGCCTGCACGCCGAGGTCGGGGTGGTCGGTGAAGAAGCCGTCGATCCCGGCGTCGAGGAACGGCTGGATCATGCCGACCATGTCGCCCTGGGCGTTCGGGTCCGCGGAGGAGCGGAACTCCGTGTAGAGGAACTGGTTCTCGGCGCGGAAGGTGTACGGCACCACCTCGAGGCCCGCGCGGTGGGCGAGGGAGACGAACGCGGTCTCCTCACCCATCGAGCCGTCCTTCTCCTTGGTGATGATCTGCGCGAAGGCCGGGCCGAGCGTGTCGACGCCGGCCGCGCGGACCTCGCGCATGCCCGCGGCGGTCTCGTAGAAGTCGTAGTCGCGGACGGTGTCGCCGGCGGCCACGGAGTCGTAGGGCGCGCCGTTGGCGCTGGACAGGAAGACCGTCTCGGCCTTGAGGCCGAGGTTCTCGTTGAGATCGCGCAGGTTGGCGAGCTCGAAGGACTGCACGGTGGCGGGGGCGTTGCGCTTGTTCAGGCCGTGCTCGTCGAGCAGCTCGACGACGCGCTCCTCCATGGACAAGCCGATGGAGTCGAAGTAGGTGGGGTGCTTGATCTCGGGGATGACGCCGATCTGCCGGCCGTACCGGGCCGAGAGGCGTTCGCGCAGCTCGAGCACCTCCTCGAAGGTGGGCACCTGGTACCGGCCGTCGTAGGACGCGGACTCCGGGCGGACCTGCGGCTGGCGCTCCTTGGCGCGCAGGGTCTTGAGCTCGGCGAGGGTGAAGTCCTCGGTGAACCAGCCGGTGAGGGCCACGCCGTCGACGACCTTGGTGGTCTTGCGGTCGGCGAACTCGGGTCGCTGGGCGACGTCCGTGGTGCCGTCGATCAGGTTCTCGTGGCGGACCACGAGCACGCCGTCCTTGGTGGAGACCAGGTCCGGCTCGATCACGTCCGCGCCCTGGGCGGCGGCCAGCTCGTAGGCGGCCAGGGTGTGCTCGGGGCGGTAGCCGGAGGCGCCGCGGTGGCCGACGACGTCGGGGCGCACCACGGGCTTGCCCGTGGCGGACTGCGCGGCGGCCGGGGTCTCCGCTGCGGCAGGGGCGGCGACGGCCGGGGCGGCCAGCGGGGCGCTGACGGCGACGGCGGCGGCGGCGAGGGCCACGAGGCCGCGGGCGGCGTGACGACGGACGGAGGTCATGGAACGGTCCTTTCCGGGAGGGGATGACCGCTCCAGTGGGCCAGATCCGGGTGTCGGCCGGGTGGCCCCCCTCCGGCCACAGCCGGCCCGTCCGGTGAACAGCCGGTGACGGGCGGCTGATCGGAGAGGTTCAGCCGCCCGTCACGATGCGCGGCGCCGGGCCCGGCGGCTCAGCCCGCCGTCGACGACGGCCGCGTCAGTCCCAGCGTCTCCGGGGCCGTCGGGGCGCCGTCGCCGAGGACGTGCTCGCCCAGGAAGCCGAGGACGACCTCGTACCAGACCTTCGCGTGCTGCGGGGCGAGGATCCAGTGGTTCTCGTGCGGGAAGTAGAGGAACCGGTGGTCGGTGGTGCCGTCCGCGGCGGCCGGCCGCCCGGACTTCGCCAGCAGGTCCGACCACAGGCGCAGCCCCTCGCCGATCGGCACGCGGTAATCCTTGTCGCCGTGGATGACGAGCATCGGGGAGACGATCTCGCCCACGAACCGGTGCGGAGAGTTCTCCTGCTGCATCTGCTCGTCCATCTCGCGGGCCCAGTAGAACGCGGCGTCCGTCGTCGGGCCGAAGCCGTCCAGCGCCCACAGCGAGGCGTGCGTGACCACGCACCGGAACCGATCGGTGTGCCCGGCCACCCAGTTCGCCATGTAGCCGCCGAACGAGCCGCCCATGGCGGCGGTGCGGTCGCCGTCGACGTCCTCACGCGCCACGACGGCGTCCGTGAGCGCCATCAGGTCCGTGTAGGGCGCCTGACCCCAGCGGCCCCAGCCGCGTTCGATGAAGTCCTGGCCGTAGCCCGTGGACAGCGCCGGGTCCGGCAGCAGCACCGCGTAGCCGCGCGCCGCCATGACCCACGGCGTCCAGCGCCAGCTCCACGCGTTCCACGAGCCCAGCGGCCCGCCGTGGATCCACAGCAACAGCGGGTGACCGCCGGCCGGCGCCTCCCCCTCGGGGAGCACGAGCCAGCCGCGCACGCGCGTGCCGTCCTCGGCGACGGTCTCCACGTCCTCGAGGGTGCCCGGGATCGCGGGGCGCTCCACGGGGTTCGGCAAGCGCGTGGCCTCGCCCGTGGCCAGGTCGATCCGCGCCACCTCCGGCGGGAACAGGTAGGAGGAGCGGACGCCGTAGGCCGTGGCCCCGTCCGGGGAGAGCACGACGTCGGTCCACGCCTCGTCCTCCCGGGTCACCTGCGCGACGGCGCCGGTGGCCACCTCGATGCGGAACACCGGGCGGCGACCCTCCGAGTCCGCGAGCGCGATCACCGCGGAGTCGTCCGGCAGCCACGCGACGACGTCGGCCCAGCGGTCCCAGCCGTGGGCCAGGGGCGTGGTCTGGCCCGTGGCCGTGTCCATCACGTACAGGCGCGGGTGCACGGCGGAATGCGGGGTGGAGTCGGGGGTGCGGACGACGACGGCGCGCGTGCCGTCATGGCTGACGGGGCCGACGGCCACGTCCTCACCGGGGACGTCGTGCAGGACGCGGTGCTCGCCCGTGGCCAGGTCCACGCGCACCACCGTGCCCTCGCGCACGTTGCCGCGAGCCTCGGCGGTGGCGGCCGTGGTGAGCAGGAACGAGCCGTCCGGGGCCACCTGCGCGCCGATCCCGAACGCGTGGGAGCGCGGGAATCCGGAGACGTGGCGCAGGTGGTGCGCCACGTCGTCGGCCTCGGGAGCCAGGCCGGAGGCGGCGGGGCCGGGCTCGGCGGCGTCGGCGTCCGTGGCGGGCTCGCCCTGCGGGTCCGGGCCGGGCTCGAGGACGAAGAGCTCGGGGCGGGCGGGGCCGAGGTCGTGGTCCCAGAAGCGGATGGGGTAGCCGGTGTGCAGGATGGCGTCCACGCCGGCGTCCCTGCGGGTCTGCGCGAGGGCCGCGTGCTCGGCCTCGGTGGTCGCACCGAGCAGCCGGTCCGCCGTGACGACCACGCGGTCCGCCGCGGAGGCGCACGTGACCGCGGCGACGCCGCCCGGGCGGGAGAGCACCACGCGCGCCTCGCCGCCCCGGGCCGGCAGGGCCCACAGGGCGCTGCGCTTCTCGGCCTCGGCGTCGGCGGGGTCGGGACGGGCGGAGGTGAAGAAGAGGGTGCCGTCCGCGGCGAACTGCGCGCCGGCCTCGCCCTCGCGGGAGCGGGTCAGGCGGTGGGCGGGGCGCTCGCCCGCGGGGTCGACCTCCCAGAGGGCGGTGGCGTAGCCGGTGCCCTTCGCGTCCCGGGTGGCGACGGTGGTCACCAGGCGGGCGCCGTCCGGGCTGAGGGTGAGACCGGCGACGCGCGGCAGGGCGGTGAAGGCGTCGAGGTCGTGGAAGGGGGTGTCCGGGGTGGAGGTCATGCGTTCGTTTCTATCGGCCCGCACGTGATCCGGGCAACACGGAGGACGGCGGGGTGGCGGCCTTGACGGCGGGCCGCCCCGGTGCCCGCCGCGCCTCAGGCGCCGGGCCGCGTGCCGGCGTCGGCCCGGATCTGCTGGAGCTGCTCGCCGAGCCAGTCGACGTACTCGCCCATCCACTCCCCCGTGGCCTGATGGTTCCAGCTCTGGCCGACCACCGGCTGCGGGAAGACGACGGCGTCCGAGAGGGTATCCCGCAGCGCGAGGGCGGGCCCCTCCTCGTCCGCGACCGTCACCCACTGCATGCCGTGGCGCGCGCCCAGGTGCTCGCCGAGCAGCACCGCGACGACGTCCAGCAGCACCGCCAGCTCCTCGGGGTCCAGCTCCTCGGCTTCGGCCTGCGAGCGGGCCAGCACGGCGTCGTAGTAGGCGGCGACCGCGTCCAGGTCCAGGTGGTCCACGCCCTCCTGCGCGGCGAAGTCGCGGCGGACGCGTACCCACTCCCGCTCGGGCTCGGTCAGGGGGCTCATCTCGGGCTGGTCGGTCATGGCCTCCATCCTGCCAGGCGCGTCCGGTGCCGCCGTCGCCGGAACGGGCGGCGCCGGCCGCGCTTTCGTTCGAGAAACGGCGGCGTGTCGCAGCGCTTTCGTTCGAGAAACGGCGAGGAGCCGGGGGACGGACCGCCGGAGGCCTCTGATCCCCCAGCGGGAGCACTCGTGGACGCAACCGACGTCGCGCCGCCAGCGACGAGGCGAGCGTGCGGACCGTCGTCGTCCGCCGCCCCCGCCCGGACTTGAGACACTGGCCCCATGCGCATCATGACCGTCTGCCTGGGGAACATCTGCCGCTCGCCCGCCGCCGAGGCCGTGCTGAACCGCAAGCTCGCGGAGGCCGGTCTCGACGACGTCGAGGTCACCTCCGCCGGCACGTCCGACGAGCACGTGGGCGCCCGGCCGCATCACCTCACCCGCGAGGTCGGCGGGGAACTGGGCTACGAGTTCCCGACGGTGGGGGTGCAGCTGTCCGCCGACCTCGTGGACGACGCCGACCTGATCCTGGTGATGGACGAGGCCAACCTCGCCGACGCGCGGCGGCTCGCGACCACGGACGAGCAGCGGGACCGGATCCACCTGATGGGCGAGTTCGCGTCGGATGCGGACCGCGCCGGGGTGCGCGAGGTCCCCGATCCGTACGGGTATCCGCGGCCGCAGTTCGAGGAGATGTACCGGCAGATCGAGGACGCGGCAGACGGCGTCGTCGCCGCGATCCGCGACGGGCGCCTCTGACGGCCGGGGCGCGGTCCCGGGGTCTCGTCCCAGCGACGCGAACGCCGCCGGACCCGCCGTTTCCCGAACGAAAACGGCTCGGGGCCCGCCGTTTCCCGAACGAAAACGGCCCGGGACCCGCCGTTTCCCGAACGAAAGCGGGGGCGGCGGGGGTCGATCAGTCGTCGTGGGGGTCGTCGGAGTCGTCGAGGACCTCGCGCAGCCGCGCCGCCGTGTCCGCGCGCAGGGCGCCGCGGGTCTCGGCGCGGTCGGTCGTCGCGCGGGCGAGGGTCTCCCACACGGCCCGCACGTCCGCCGACAGTCCCCCGGCCTCGAGCTCGCCGAGGGTCTCACGGTGGGTCCGCAGCGTGTCGACGTCGCCGCGGGCCACGGGGCCGGTGAGGGCGCCGTCGCCGTCGGTGAGCGCGTTCTCCAGCGCGGCGGTCATGAGCGAGCGCAGCACCCGCTCCGGGTCGGCCACCCCGATCGTCTCGAGGATCTGACGGGCCTGCGCCGTCAGCGTCACCAGGTGGTTCGACCCGTGGGACAGCGCCAGGTGGTAGGCCGCCCGGTCGGCCTCCTTCACGACCACGGGCTCGCCGCCCATCTCCACCACGAGCGCCTGGGCCACGGGCAGCACCACGGGGTCCGCGGTCACGCCGAACACGCAGTCCTGCAGCCGGGCGACGTCGAGGCTCAGCCCCGTGAACGTCATGGCCGGGTGGATCGCCAGGGGGATCGCCCCGTGCGCGCGCACCGGCTCCATCACCCCCACCCCGTAGCGGCCGGAGGTGTGCACGAGCAGGTGGCCGGTCTGCACGTGGCCCGCGGCGGCCAGGCCGGCCACGAGCTCGCCCAGCGCGTCGTCCGGGACGGCGAAGACGACCATCTCGGAGCGGCGCAGGATCTCGGGGATCTCCAGGACGGGCACGCCCGGCAGGAGCATCTCCGCGCGGTCCCGCGAGGCCTCGGAGACGGCGTGCACGCCCGTGATCGTGTGGCCCGCAGCCCGCAGCGCCGAGCCCAGCACGGCCCCCACTCGACCCGCGCTCACCACGCCGACGCCCAGCCGCCCGGGCCGCTGCGCCGGGTCATGCGGGTCCAGGCTCAGGTCGAGTCCGCCGGTCATCGCTCCTCCTCGCCGCGCACGGCGGGGACGTGCGCCCCGCTCTCCTCCCCGACGACGGCGCCGCCGACGACGCCGGCCCGGGCCAGTTCGCGGCGGCCCACCTCGGTGGCCGCGACCTCGCGCGTGCGCTGCTCGAAGCGGGCCAGCTCCTCGGGGCGCATCCACTGGTCGCGGTCGGCGAGGCGACGCGAGACGGCCGCGTGCCGGGCCTCCCGGGCGTACAGGTCCACGGCCACGTCCTCGTCGAGGTCGCGGACCACGGCGTTCGCCCCCGCGACCCACACGCGCACCGTGGCCAGGCCCAGGCGTCGCTGCACCGGGCCCTGCGCCAGCTCGGCCGCCTGCATGCGCTCGTGCTGGAGGGTCTGCAGCCGGCGGTTCAACCAGCCGCTGCGCACCACCAGCAGGGACCGCGTCGTCGTGAAGCCGGTCCGCCGCCAGGCGAACCAGTTGAACCACCACCTGCCGCGCCGCGGCACGTGCTGGAAGCCGCCCTCCGTGCCGGTGCCGTGCACGCCGAGGTGCATGAGCCCGGCGGGGGTCAGCCCCTGCGCGGCGCGCGGATCGCCGTCCAGGCCCGGGTCCGGGGCCACGACCGTGAGGACGCGGAGCACGTCCTCCCACGGGCCGACGGGCAGCGCGACGTCCCGGGCGCCGTCGGACTCCTGCAGGTACCCGGCCACCGCCATGTTCACCCGATACCAGCCGAAGGGCCGCCAGAACAGGGGCTGGGAGACGGTCACCCCCTGCACCCGCCCCGGCGGGACGGTCTGGTGGGTGGTCTCGGTGAGCCCGTGCCGCAGTCGCAGCCCGTCGGTGGAGCGGCGCACCTGGAAACCCCAGCCGGCGTTCAACCGGGACCACGCGACGCCGGCCACGGAGAACAGGGCGGGCAGGGACGCGGCCGCGCCGATCCCGGTCAGGGTCTCCCCCTCGTCCAGCACCGCCTCGGGCAGCAGCGCGACCACGAGGGCGAGACCGCCCAGCCAGATCAGGGACCCGGCCAGCACCCCCAGCACGCCTCCGGAGAGCAGGACGGAGCCGAGGAGCCGCCCCGCGGGCACCTGCAGCAGGAGTTCGCCGGCGTCCGCGTCCACGGCGTCGGGATCGGCGTCGGCGAGGCCGGGCTCGGCCGCGCGCTCCGGGGCGGACGCGTCCGCCCCGGCTCCCCCGAGCACCCCCGACGCGCGGTCCAGGATCTCCCGGCGCACCGCTTCGGCCTCGGCGCGGCGCAGGAAGGACAGCTCGAGCGCGGACTCGCCGCCGTCGGCCGCCTCGACCTTCACCGTGGCCAGCCCGAGCAGCCGGGCCACGAGGGGGTGCTGCAGGTCCACCGCCTGTATGCGGTCGTAGCGCATCTGCCGCCGGCTGCGGAAGAGCCAGCCCTGGCGCAGCTCGATCCGATCCTCCCCACAGCGGAACCGGGTGAACCACCAGGAGAAGAAGAACACGAGGCTGATCAGCAGGGTGACCCCCAGCAGGATGCCGCCGGCCACGAGCAGGCTGCCGTCGCCGCCGCCCGGGGCGTCCTCCCCGCTGAGCCGGCCCGCCGCGAAGTCCTCCACCGCGTTGCGGCCCGCGAAGAACAGGATCAGCAGCAGGAAGGTCCAGCCCCGCACCCAGGGCGAGGCGGGGTGGACGCGGACCCAGCCGGCGTCGTCGGCGGGGGGCGGGGCGGCCGCGCTCACAGGCCCGCCAGCCGCGCCTGGCCGCGCGCCATGAGGACTTCGCGCAGCTCCTCGGCCCTCTCGCGGGGCACGCCCTCCAGGGTGACGTCCCCGCCCGCGGCGGCGGTCTTCAGGGTGAGGGTCTGCAGCCCGACCCGGCGCAGCAGCGGACCGTCCGAGACGTCCACGTACTGCAGGCGGCCGTACGGCACCGCGTGCACGCTGCGGAACAGGATGCCCTCGCGCCACAGGACGTCGTCCTCGCGCTCGGCCCAGCCCATCGCGCGCACGCGCCGCGGGATCAGGATCAGGTCCACGATCCAGGACACGACGACGACGGCCGGCAGCCCCCACGCGACCCACGCGGCCATCCCCGCCCACGGGCCGGTGAGCTTGAGGATCAGCGGCACGGAGAACGCGGCGAGCCAGATCAGGTGGCCGATGGTCGTGGCGATGAGCTTCACCGTCGCCAGCCGCGGCGAGGCCGGCGTGAAGGCCACGCCGCTCAGGTCAATGCCGGGCACGGGCATACCCTCCTTCCGTCTCGGGACGGGCCGGTCGGCCCGGGGACCCATCCTGCCCACGACCGCCCTCGGGCGCATCCTCCTCAGGCGGGATCCGGCACCACCGTTCGACGATCAGCCCCACCACCAGCAGGACGAGACCGCCGACGGCCTGCAGGGCGGCCTCCCGCACGGTCGGTGCCTCCACGCCGGCCCGCAGCAGCACCTGCACCGCCACCCCGGCGTGCCACCCGCCGAGGGCCGCTCCCGCGAAGCCGGAGGCCTGGCCGAGCACGAGGGTGCGGGCCGCGGCGAGCGGGTCCATCCGCGCGGCGGCGGGCTTCTCCCGGTCGCGGCGCACCCGCCAGCCCAGCGCGAGGCACAGCACGGAGACCGCGGCCACGGTGATCAGGCCGCCGCGGCCCACCACGGGCGCCGGCCAGCCCAGGGACGGCGCGGCGAGCCCGGCCAGCCAGCCGAGCACGGCGGCCACCAGCACCACGAGCAGGGTCCACCCGGAGCGCAGCGCGATCACGTGGCCTCCCTCCCGAGGGCGTCCGGGCGCGCCGGGCGGAGCGGGACGACGTCGTCGGAGCCGGCCAGCAGCCGGTGCCGCTCGGGCTCCTGGCGGCGCACCCCGGGGGCGTCTGCGGCGACGGCGGCGAGGTCGGCGACGGGCGTGCCGGCGAGCGTGGCGTCCGCGTCGAGCCACAGCCACGGCAGCAGCACGAAGGCCCGCTCGGCCGCGCGGGGGTGCGGCAGGGTGAGGTCTGGGTGGTCGCTGCGCACGTCCCCGTAGGCGATCACGTCCACGTCCAGGGTGCGCGCGCCCCAGCGGACCTCACGCCGCCGATGGTGGTCCTGCTCGAGCCGGTGCGCCACCGCGAGCAGCTCCCACGGCGCGAGGTCCGTGCGCAGGGTGACCACCTGGTTGAGGTAGTCGGGCTGCCCCGGCGGCCCGCCCACGGGCGCGGTGACGGCCCGGGGCGAGGCCCGGACGTCCGTGATGTGCGGCAGCGCGGACAGGGCGGCGACGGCGGCGTCGAGCGTCTGCGCCGGCTCGCGCAGGTTGGCGCCGAGGGCCAGCACGGCCGCGACGGGCGCGTCCGGGCGGGCGCCCAGCTCGGGGACGGGCGCGGGGCCCTCGGCCGGGTGCGACCAGTCGACGGTGCTCACGCGAGGTCCTCCCGGGTGCGGTGCACGGTGACGGCGGCGTCCGCGAAGTCGTGCGGGATGGGCGCCTGCGGCTTGTGCACGGTGACCTCGACGGCGGTCACCACGGGCTGCTCGGCGAGGACGGCGCGGGCGATCCGGTCGGCGAGGGTCTCGATCAGGTCTACCGGCTCCCCGGTGACCAGGCGGACCACCGTGTCCGCGACCTCGGCGTAGTTGGCGGTGCGGGCGAGGTCGTCGCCGGCCGCGGCGGGGCCGGCGTCGAGGTGGAGGACGACGTCCGTGACGAACGGCTGCCCGTCCCGGCGCTCGTGGTCGAAGACCCCGTGGTGCCCGACGGCGGACAGCCCGGCCAGGCGGATGCGGTCCCGGGCGCTCACGGCAGCACGTCCTCGGAGACGGGCTCACCCGGGGCATGCGCCCCGGCCCAGGCCGCGGCGGTGCGGACGGCGTCGGCGCTGGCGCGCACGTCGTGCACGCGCACGCCCCACGCGCCCTGGGCGGCGGCGAGGGCGGAGATGGCCGCGGTGGCGGCGTCGCGCGCGGCGGGCGGGGCCGGGGTGCCGTCGTCGTCCGCCAGCAGCGTGCCCAGGAACCGCTTGCGCGAGGCGGCGACGAGCACCGGGTGGCCCATGGCGCGGAGCCACTCGAGGCCGCGCAGCAGCTCCCAGTTCTGCTCGCCGGCCTTCGCGAAGCCCAGGCCCGGGTCGACGATCAGCTGCGCGGGCTCGACGCCCGCGGCGAGGAAGCGGCCGGCCACGTCCCGCAGCTCGCACACGACGTCCGGGACGGTGTCCTCGTAGACGGCCAGACCGTCCATGGTCTGCGGGTTCCCGCGGTTGTGCATGAGGATGTAGGGCGCGCCCGACGCGGCGATCAGCGCCGGCATCTCCGGCTCGTGGGCGAGGCCGGAGACGTCGTTGACGATCACCGGCCCCAGCGCCAGGGCGGCCCGGGCGGTGGCGGTGTGGCGCGTGTCCACGGAGACGACGACGTCCTCGGCCAGCAGCGCCTCGATCACGGGCAGGATGCGCTCCTGCTCCTCGGCCGGCGGCACGGCGCGGGCCCCGGGGCGGGTGGACTCGCCACCCACGTCCACGATGTCCGCGCCGTCCGCGACCATGCGTCGGGCGTGCTCGACGGCCGCGCGGACGGTGGCGTGCTCCCCGCCGTCCGAGAACGAGTCAGGGGTGACATTGAGGATGCCCATGACCAGGGTCCGGTCCCCGGGCAGCCGCCCCAGCAGGGCGCGGTTCGCCTCCCGCGCCGCCGCGTCGATGCTCTCGTCCACGTGTCCTCCTCCGCCGTCGGTGGTCCTCAGCCGTGCATGATGAGGCTCATCGCCTCGGAGCGCGTGGACGGATCCCGCAGCTGGCCGCGCACCGCCGAGGTGACGGTCTTCGCGCCCGGCTTGCGCACACCGCGCATGGACATGCACATGTGCTCGGCCTCCACCACCACGATCGCCCCGCGCGGGGCCAGGTGCTCCATGAGCGCCTCCACCACCTGCGTGGTCAGCCGCTCCTGCACCTGCGGACGCCGCGCGTACAGCTCCACGAGGCGGGCCAGCTTGGACAGCCCCGTCACGCGGCCCTCGGCGGAGGGGATGTAGCCGATGTGCGCGGCGCCGTGGAACGGCACCAGGTGGTGCTCGCACGTCGAGTAGAACGGGATGTCCTTCACGAGCACGAGCTCCTCGTGCGCGATGTCGAACGTGGTGCCGAGCACCTGGTCCGGGCTCTGGTGCAGGCCCGCGAAGAACTCTGCGTACGCCTTGGCCACCCGCGCCGGGGTGTCCGCCAGGCCCTCGCGGTCCGGGTCCTCACCGATCGCCAGCAGGATCTCCCGCACCGCCGCCTCGATGCGCGGCCGGTCCACCGCGGTCGAGTCCGGGTCGAACGTGCCGGGGACGGCGTCGTCGGGGGTGTGGGCTGTCATGCGGGTCTCCTGCGCGGTCAAAAGGTCGGTCCCTCGCCGGGGCCCGGCGTGTTGCTCGGACCGCCGTGCGGCGGCAGGCCGGGGCCGGCCGCGTCCCCGCCCAGCGACGACGGCGGCGCACCCTCCGGACGCACCGGCACCGTGGTGCCCTCGACGCCGACGGGGGTCTGCTGCCCGCCGTCATGCCGCGAGCGGCGCTCGGAGGGGGAGAGGACGGGCGGGATGTCCTGCGGGAGCCGGTCGTCCGAGGCCAGCCACACGCCGCGCTCGGGCCGCTTGCGCACGTCCGCGAAGATGGCGGCGATGGCCTCCTGGGTGAGCGTCTCCTTCTCCAGCAGCTCGTAGGCCAGCCGGTCCAGGACGTCCCGGTTCTCCGTGAGCACCCAGTGGGCCTCGGCGTGGGCCTGGTCCAGCAGGGTGCGGACCTCGGCGTCCACCAGGTACGCCAGCTCCTCGGAGTACTCGCGGGAGGAGCCGCCGGCGGCGCCGCCCACGAAGGGCTCGGAGCTGCCGCCGCCGAGCTTGACGGCGCCCACCTTGGCGGACATGCCGTACTCGGTGACCATCTTGCGGGCCGTGTCCGTGGCCTTCTGGATGTCGTTCGCGGCGCCCGTGGACGGGTCCTTGAACACGATCTCCTCCGCCACGCGCCCGCCCATCGCGTACGCGAGCTGGTCCAGGAGCTCGTTGCGGGTGACGGAGTACTTGTCGTCCTCCGGGACCACCATCGTGTAGCCCAGGGCGCGGCCGCGGGGCAGGATCGTGATCTTGGTGACCGGGGCGGAGTTGCGCAGCCCGGCCGCGACGAGCGCGTGGCCGCCCTCGTGGTAGGCGGTGACCTTGCGCTCGTGCTCGTTCATCAGGCGGGTGCGCTTCTGCGGGCCGGCCATCACGCGGTCCACGGCCTCGTCCAGGGCGTGGTTGTCGATCACATTGTTGTTCGAGCGCGCCGTGAGCAGCGCGGCCTCGTTGATCACGTTGGCCAGGTCCGCACCCGTGTAGCCGGGGGTGCGCTTGGCCAGGGAGCGCAGGTCCACGTCCAGGGCGATCGGCTTGCCCTGCGCGTGCACCTCGAGGATCTTGGCGCGGCCCTCGAGGTCCGGGGCGTCCACGGGGATCTGGCGGTCGAAGCGGCCCGGGCGCAGCAGCGCCGG
>NZ_JASDCZ010000039.1:0-18506 GCF_030407635.1 Micrococcus sp. APC 4021 | reverse complement strand
GCCATGGGGCCTCTCCTGCGGGACGGCTGCGGGGACGGACGTGTCCCCCACCGTACGCCGGGCGGTGCGCGGGCCAGGTCCGCGGCGACGCGCCGCCCCGGGCATGGGTGTGACCAAGGACTCACTGGGAGGTGCGGTGATGCACCTCATTCACCTCTTGTTCACTCGTGAGGGCCGTGCGAGGATGGCACGCGAAAGATTTCCGGGGGCCGCGTTCGTACGAAAGCGGTCCCCGTTGCAATGACCAGGGTCGCCCTCCGTATCGGTCGTGCCGCGCGTCGTCCGCGCAGGCCCCCGCGCCCGCCGCCGGCGGAGGCCGTGACCACCGGCGCCCGCGGGCTCCGGCTCTTCCGACAGAAAGTGAGCGGACCGATGGATTGGCGCAGTAAAGCAGCGTGCCTGGACAAGGACCCGGAGCTGTTCTTCCCCGTGGGCAACACCGGCCCCGCCCTCCTGCAGATCGAGGAGGCCAAGGCGGTGTGCCGTTCGTGTGAGGTCGTGGACACGTGCCTGAAGTGGGCCATGGAGTCCGGCCAGGACTCGGGCGTCTGGGGCGGCATGAGCGAGGACGAGCGGCGCGCCATGAAGCGCCGCGCGGCGCGCGCCCGCCGCGCCTCCTGACCCACCCGGACCACCGGCCCCGTCGACCTCGTCGACGGGGCCGTCGTCATGCCCGGCCGGGCTCACGTCAGGGGCAGTCGCAGCACGACGCGCGTGCCGCCGTCGTCGGACCGCTCCCAGCGCAGGGTGCCGCGCAGGTCCCCCTCCACGAGCGAGTGCACGATGCGCAGGCCGAGCCCCGATCCCTCGCCCGCGCGGGGAGACTCCCCCGGCACCCATCCGTCGGGGGCGGCGGGGCCGCCGTCCGTCACGGACACGACCAGCACCGTTCCCGCGGGGGTCGACTCGCGGTCGGCGTGCAGGCCCACGCAGCCACCGCCCGGCGCCGTGCCGTGCTCGACGGCGTTGGCCGCCAGCTCATTGAGCACCAGCGCCAGCGGCGTGGTCACGTGGGAGGGCAGTTCACCGAACTCGCCCGTGACCGCGACCTGCAGCGGCCGCCCGTCCCCGGCCACCTCGACGGCCAGGCGGAACTGCCGCTGCAGCAGACCGTCCACGGGGACCTGGCCCTCGATCTCCTCGCTCAGCGTCTGGTGGACGAGGGCGATCGTGTCCACCCGCTGCATCGCCTGACGCAGCGCACGCTCCGCCTCGGGCGAGGACGTGCGCCGCGCCTGCATGCGCAGCAGCGATCCCACGGTCTGCAGGTTGTTCTTGACGCGGTGGTGGATCTCGCGGATGGTCGCGTCCTTGGTGAGCAGACGCTGCTCCTGGCGGCGCAGCTCGGTCACGTCGCGCAGCAGCAGCAGCGCCCCCTGCCAGCCGTCCGGACCGAGCAGGGGGACGGAGCGCACCGTGAGGGACGCCCCGCCGGACTGCACCTCCCGCCGTCCGGCACGCAGGCCGGTGAGCACCGCCCACGTCCCCTCGTCGGTGGGAACGCGGGCGGCCTCGGTGCTGGCCAGCACGTCGGTGAGCCGGTGCCCCTCGAGGGTCGAGGCGATGCCCAGCCGGCGCAGGGCGGAGACCGCGTTGGGACTGGTGAACTCGGCGACCGAGTCCGGCCCGAGCACGACGAGGCCGTCCCCCACCCGCGGCGTGCCGCCCGCCCAGAGGCCGGAGGGCTCCTCGGGCGCCGGCCAGCGGCCGTGCTGCATCATGTCCAGCAGGGTGCTGGCCGTCCGGCTGTAGTTCTCCTCGATCACCGAGCGCGCCGGCCGGCCGTTCGGGTCCGCGTGCGCGGAGACGACCGCGATGACCCTCCCGGCGCGGACCACCGGCCACAGACGCACCTGCAGCGTGCCTCCCGGGGCCTCGACGGGGCCGGCCCCCTCGGCCCGCTCCCCGCCATGCCACGTCTGCCCGACGACGGCCCGCAGGTCCGCGCGGGCGCGCGAGCCCACGATGTCGCGGTGGAAGAGGGTGGGAGCGGTGAAGGGCCGGACCTGGGCGAGCGCGACGAACCCTCCGGCCTCGTCGCGGCGGGGCACGGGGCACCAGAGCACGAGGTCCGCGAGCGCCAGGTCTGCCACGAGCTGCCAGTCCCCCACGAGCCGCTGCAGCCAGGCGCGGTCCTCGTCTCCGATGTCCGGGTGCGACGTCAGGGGGTCCTGCGCGAGCGAACTGACCATGGGATCAGGGTACGGCGACGTGCCGGGCGGCCCGGGTCCGTGGCGTCGCGGGCGGCGTCGGACGACACGGCGGCGATGGTCTGCGAGGGCCGTGCGCGGTGCCGTCCGCGGCGGGCGGGGCGGGCAGGGACACCGGCCAGCGTGGCGAGGGCGCGACGCAGCGGGCTGTTCGGAGCGGCCTCGGCGAGCACCTGGCCGGCGAGCAGCGCGGGGTCCGCGGCGGCCGGGTCCCACGGCAGGAACGCCTCCAGGGGCGTGGCCGGCGAGGCGTAGCGGTTCCAGACGGCCTCGACCTGCCCGCGCGGGGCGACGCCGGCGGCGGCGGGCCGGAGCCGGTTGACCACGACGCGCAGCCGTGCCGCCGGGGCCGCCTCCGCCAGCTCCTCGACCCCGCGGACCAGGCGGGGCAGCGCGACGGCGTCCGGCCCGCCGACCGCGATGACCTCGTCGGCCGCGGCGAGCGCCGCCAGGGTCGCACCGTTGCGCTGTGGGGCGGGCACGTCGAAGGACAACTCCTCGTCCTGCTCGAGACCGAACCCGACGTCGACGACCACGCGGTCCCAGTGTTCCCTGGCGGCCGCGATCAGCGCGGAGACGGCGGCGGGGCGCAGCTCGGGCCACCGGTCCACGCGGGTGAGCCCCGTCAGAACCGTCAGGTCCGCGCCGGCGACGCGGACGCGGACGCCCGCGGCCGCCAGGTCGGCGGCGCCCAGTCGGCCGTGGTCGGCCCGCCGCACGGCCCGCGCCACGCCGGCCGACTCCTCCGTCAGCCCCAGGTGCACACCGACGGCGGGGCCGTACGTGTCCAGGTCGACCAGCAGCGTGTTCCGGCCGGCCATGGCGTGCTCGGCGGCGAGGTTCACGGCGACGGTGGTGCGTCCCGGGGCGCCGGTGGGACCCCACACCACGGTCACCAGGGACTCCCGCGCGGGTGCGGTCGGTTCGCCCTCCTCCGGAGAGGGTGCGGGGTCGGCTCCCTCGCCCGCGGTGGCGGGGCCGTCGTCGTGGAGTCCGCGAGCGCCGCCACGCCCACGGGTCGGGGCAGCCGGGCCGTCTCCTCCAGGAAGGCGGCGGTGAGGGACTCGGTGTCCCCGGCTACGAGGACCGCGTCCACGAGACCGGAGCGGGCGATCGCGAGCAGCTCGGCGAGGTCCTCGGCCCGGCGGAGGACCGTGATGTCCGTCTGGTGCCGCTCGAGCGGGCCGATGTGGTCCAGGCCCGGCTGGACGGTGGTGGCCAGGGCGATGCGCACGGTCAGCGCACCCCGTGGGCCGGCACGAGGGTGACCCGCGCGTCCTTGACCTTCGCGTCCACGATGCGCGGCAGGGTCTCCTCCGGTGCCAGCAGCTGCACCCGGGTGGTGCCCGAGCCGCCGAAGCCACTCTGCTCCGCCGTGACCTCGGAGATCTCGAGCGCCTCGGCCAGCCGGGCCGGGTCCGCATGGCCGCGGCCTCCCTCGGCGGGCATGGCCACCCAGACGTCCACGCGGTCCCCCACGCCCACGCCGGACGGCAGCGGCTCGTCCAGGGCCACCCCGACGGGACGACGGCCGTCCGGGTCCGCGTCCACCAGTGCCGCCGCCGGCAGCAGCTCGCCGGCCCGGACCGTCCCGGAGACCATCCGCCCCTCGGGCGCCGGAGCATCGGCGCTGAGGTACCGCTCGCCGGCCTCGCTGAGGTTCACCTCCACGGGCCGCAGGTCCCCGGCCGCGATGGGCGTTCCCGGGGGCAGGTCCTCCGCGGCCGTCCAGTACGCGGCGGTCCGCTGCGAGGAGGCGACCAGCGCCACGACGCCGGCGATCGAGGCGAGGACGAGCACGAGACCGACGAGGAGCCGGGGATCCCGCCAGCGGGGCCGGCGCAGACGGCCGCCCTCGGCGGACGCGGACATGGTCGTGGACACCGGATGTTCCCCCCTTCGGACCGGCCTCTCGGGCCGCCGCGGCCCCGGCACCCCGTCGGTGTCGGCCCCTCCGCGCTGCGCCCAGGGTAACCGCCGCCGCCGTGGATCGCCGGATCCGCCGCGTACGCTGTGGAAAAGTGTCGCCTCGGGGTGATCCCGGGGTTGAATGGGTCGACGTCGTGGGCCGACCGCGACCGTCCTGGACGCCTCGACCGAAGGAGCACCGTGCAGCGCTTTCTCACCCTGACCGATGTCGCGGAGACCCTGAACATCTCCGGTCAGGCCGCCCGCGCCCTGGTCCGCTCGGGTGAGTTGCAGGCCATCCAGGTCGGGGGCCGCGGCCAGTGGCGCATCGAGGTGTCCTGGCTCGAGGACTACGTGGAGCGTCAGAAGGAAGTGACGCGCGCCCGCGTCCGGGAATGGACCGAGGCGGACGCGAAGGCCCGCTGAGCCCACACGATCTGCTCAGGCAGGACGCAGCGCGGTCCGGACCGTCCCCAGCGCCCCGAACGGGATGACGAGCCGCCCGCGGACGGCCGCGGCCCGCCGGGCCTCATCCCGCGGGTGGCGGGCGATGTCGAGGTGATCGCCGCCGACCCGGTCCACGGTGCCCTCCGCCAGTGCCGCGCCGAGGCGCCCCGTCACTGCCACCGGCTGGCGCGTCCGCGCGATGCCGCGCAGCACCGTCCCCCAGCCGGCCGCAGCGAGCTCGGGCGCGAGAGCGGCCCGGGTCAGGTCGGCCTCCACGGCCGCCACGCAGTCCACCGCGACGATCGCCGATCCCGAGCCGTCGACGTGCACGCCGACCCAGCCCTGGCCCACCGTGTGCACCACGCCGTCCACGGCCTCGCCCCAGGCCAGGTGGAGCCGGACCTGCCGCCCGCGGGCTCCGCGCAGGCGGTCCGCCAGGGACAGCGCCATCCACTCCGCTCGGGTCAGCTCCGCGGCCTCGGCCACCGTCTCCTGCCATCCGAGGTCGACCCAGTGCGCCTCCAGGTCGTCGAAGAGTCCGTTCCACCGCATGCGCTCAGCATAGGAGGCTCAGCAGCCGTACCGGACATCGTCAAACATCATCAAACATCACTCTTGACACCCATCGGGCCGTGCAGTTCACTGTGGTCATCATCACCGGCCTGATCGCGGGATCCCGGCCGGACGGACGCACAGGAGGGGAATCCATGGAGCGCACGACATCACCGGCCGGCCCGGCCCCGACCCGGCCGGTCGACGCGGCGGACGCCGTCGGCCTCACCGTCCTGCTTCTGGCCGGACCCGGCCTGCTCGCCTGTGCCGCGGCGCTGCTGCAGACGGGCCCCAGCGCGCCGGCGGCGGAACTGACCCGCGTGCTGGGCCTCGGTGCCGGTCTCGCGGGGCTCGGACTGCTCGCGTGGTGGGCGGTGGGCCTGCTCGGGCTGGCGCTTCTCGCGCTGGGGCGCCGTGCGGGTCGGCCGGCCTGGGCCCGCCTGGGCCGGAGCCTCACTCCCGCCCTGCTCGGACGCGTGGCCGGCGCCGTCGTCGGTGCCCAGCTGCTCGCGGCGCCGGCCGCGTGGGCGGACACGGCTCGTCCCGTGCCGGACGCCTCCTGGACCGTGGCCGCGTCCCCCGCGCACGCCACCGGCGTCGAGGCCCCGGCGCCGGACGCCGCGTGGACGCCCCGGCCCCCGGCGCCGGCCCCGCCGGGTGCCGGCACCGGCCGCGCAGATCCGGACCACCCCACCGTCACCGTCCGGCGCGGCGACTGCCTGTGGCACCTCGCCGCCGCCGAGCTCGGCCCGGACGCGACCCCCCGAGAGATCGACGCCCGGTGGCGCCGCTGGTACGAGGCCAACCGGCGAGTGATCGGCGACGACCCGCACCTGCTGCTGCCCGGCACCGTGCTGACCTCTCCCGTGTTCGCCCCGCACGCCGGCGTGGACGGACCACGGCCATGACATCCACGACCCTGCACTCCCCCGCTTCGCCTCGTCCTCAGGAGACCGCCATGACCACCCTCGCCACCCGCCCCCGCGCCGCTTCCGACCGGCGCACCGCCGACACCCTCCTCCACGGGCCCGCCCACAGCCCCGCAGTCCTGCCCCGCGGTGAGGAGATCGCCCGGCGGGCCCGCACCGAACAGGGGCGCGAGGAGCTGCGCCGCGTCCGCTCGCTCGCCGCCGTGATCGCCGTCGCCTGCGTCGAGGTCGAGACGGGCCGCCGTGCCCTGCGGGACCTCTCCGCCTGGCTCTCGCCCGAGGTCCTGGACAAGTTGACCCGTCGCATGGAGCTGCTGGGCGCCGTCGCGCCGACCGGGCCCGGTCGACGGCCCTCCGCGGCCGTCCCGCCCCGGACGCCCGCGTCCGCACCCCGCCCGGTGGGTGCCCGCGTGTGCGAGGTCGCGCCCGGCCGGGTGGAGGCCAGCGCGACGGTGCTGTGGGAGGGCCGGGCCCGGGCCTTCGCGCTCCGACTCGAGCGGCGGCTCAGCCGGTGGAAGGTGACGTCGGTCGAGATCGGCTGAGCCGGATCGTCCCGTCGGACTGACGAGCGAGGGCCCGGAGACCTGGAGGTCTGCGGGCCCTCGTCCTGCGTCGTGGCGGGATGCCGGTCAGCCGCGGCGGCCGCGGCGCTCCGCCTGACGGCGGGAGCGGCGGTTCGTGCCCGCCGCGACCGTGGCGCCGGAGTCCGTGCCGCTGCGGGTGACCGCGCTCTGCCCGTCCTCGGACGGACCGGTGAAACGCAGCTGCGCCGGCTGCTGCGGGGCGTCGATGCCCTCCACGGAGATCTGCGCGGCCATCGTCACGGCGCGGGCGTCCTGGACGCCGGGCAGCGACGTCGACGCGGGGGCCGCACTGATCTGCGCCTGGAACAGCGTGCGCACGGCGTCCTCGCGGATGGCGGCGAGCATGTTCTGGAACATCGTGTAGCCCTCGCGCTGGTACTCCACGAGGGGCTCGCGCTGGGCCATCGCGCGCAGCCCGATGCCCTCCTTGAGGTAGTCCATCTCGTAGAGATGCTCCTGCCAGCGGCGCCCGATGGTGGCGAGCACCACGCGACGCTCCGCCTCCCGCAGCGCCTCGGACCCCACCTGCGCCTCCCGGTCCTCGTACGCCAGGAGCGCATCGGAGACGAGTTCGCGCTTGAGGACCTCGGCCTTGAGCCGGCCCCGGCCGCCGACCTCGTCGAGGACGTCCTCCTGCGAGATGCCCACGGGGTAGAGCTCTGCCAGGTCCCGCCACAGCTGGTCGAGGTCCCAGTCGGTGGCGTGGCCCTCCTCGGTGGCCGCGTCCACGATGTTCCCGACGGCGTCCTCCACGAAGCGGCGCACCCGGTCCTGCAGGTCCTCCCCCTCGAGGATGGAACGGCGGTCCGTGTAGATGGCCTCGCGCTGGCGGTTCATCACGTCGTCGTACTTGAGCACGTTCTTGCGCTGCTCGGCGTTGCGCCCCTCGACCTGCGCCTGCGCGTTCTGGATCGCCTTCGAGACGAAGCCGAACTCGAGCGCCATGTCGTCCGGGATCGACGGGCTGTTCATGATCCGCTGGGCCACGCCCGGGTTGAAGTTGCGCATGAGCTCGTCCGTGAGGGAGAGGTAGAACCGGGACTCGCCCGGGTCGCCCTGACGGCCGGAACGACCGCGCAGCTGGTTGTCGATGCGGCGCGAGTCGTGGCGCTCGGTGCCCACCACGTACAGGCCGCCGGCCTCGATGACCGCGCGGTGCGCGTCCTCCACGGCGGCCTCGGCCTGCGCCAGCACCTCGGGCCAGCGGGCCTCGTACGCCTCCGGGTCCTCGGCGGCGTCGAGGCCCAGCTCCTGCATGCGGGCCACCGCCGTGAACTCGGCGTTGCCGCCGAGCATGATGTCGGTGCCGCGGCCGGCCATGTTGGTGGCCACGGTGACGGCGCCCGGGCGGCCGGCCTGCGCCACGATGGCGGCCTCGCGGGCGTGGTTCTTCGCGTTCAGGACCTCGTGGCGGACGCCGCGCTTGGCCAGCAGCGTGGAGAGGTACTCGGACTTCTCCACCGAGGTGGTGCCCACCAGGACCGGTTGGCCCTTCGCGTGCCGCTCGGCGATGTCGTCGACGACGGCGTCGAACTTGACCTTCTCGTTCTTGTACACCACGTCGTTGCGGTCCACGCGCTGTCGCTCCCGGTTCGGCGGGATCACGACGACGCCGAGGCCGTAGGTCGACGTGAACTCGGCGGCCTCCGTCTCGGCGGTGCCCGTCATGCCGGCGAGCTTCTCGTAGCCGCGGAAGTAGTTCTGCAGGGTCACCGTGGCCAGCGTCTGGTTCTCGGGCTTGACCTCGACGCCCTCCTTGGCCTCGATGGCCTGGTGGAGCCCCTCGTTGTAGCGGCGTCCCTTGAGCACGCGGCCCGTGTGCTCGTCGACGATCTGCACCTCGCCGTCGAGGACCACGTAGTCCTTGTCCCGCTTGAACAGCTCCTTGGCCTTGACCGCGTTGTTCAGGAACTGGATGAGCGTGGTGTTCTGCGTCTCGTACAGGTTCGTGATGCCGAGGTGGTCCTCGACCTTCTCGATGCCGGGGCCGAGGATGCCGACGGTGCGCTTCTTGTGGTCCACCTCGTAGTCCGTGTCCGCCTCGAGGCGGCGCACCAGCCGGGCGAACTCGCCGTACCACCGGTTGGCCTCTCCCTGGGCGGGGCCGGAGATGATCAGCGGGGTGCGGGCCTCGTCGATGAGGATCGAGTCCACCTCGTCGACGATCGCGTAGTGGTGCTCACGCTGCACGAGCTCGTCGAGGGACCAGGCCATGTTGTCCCGGAGGAAGTCGAAGCCGAACTCGTTGTTCGTGCCGTAGGTGATGTCCGCGGCGTACTGCTCGCGCCGTACGGCCGGGGTCTGGCCCGCCACGATGACGCCCGTCTGCATGCCGAGGAAGCGGAACACGCGGCCCATGAGGTCGGCCTGGTAGGAGGCGAGGAAGTCGTTGACCGTCACCACGTGCACGCCCCTGCCGGACAGCGCGTTGAGGTAGGCCGGAGCGGTGGCCACGAGGGTCTTGCCCTCGCCGGTCTTCATCTCCGCGATGTTGCCCTGGTGCAACGCGATGCCGCCGAGCAGCTGGACGTCGTAGTGCCGCTGGCCGAGCGTGCGTCCCGCGGCCTCCCGGACCGCGGCGAACGCCTCCGGCAGGAGCAGGTCCAACGACTCGCCGTCCGCATGCCTGGCCCGGAGCGCGTCCGTCTCGGCACGCAGCTCCGCATCGCTGAGCGCCCGGAAGTCATCCTCGAGGAGGTTCACGGCGTCCACCGTGGCCTGCATGCGCTTGAGGACGCGGTTGTCCGAGATCTTCAGGACGCGGTCGATGATCGAAGGCACTGGTTCTCTGCTCCCTTGCGGTGTGGCCGGGGCGGGACGGGATGCCCCTCGCGCTCGGCCGTGGCGCGGTCTCCGGGACAGTGTACGGGCCGAGTCCGGACGGGCCGCGGCGCCCGTCCCGGAGGGGACGGGCGCCGCGGCGTCAGCAGGTCGTGGTCGACGTCGGCGGGGCGGTCAGTCCTCCCGCGCCTGGTAGGCCCGCTCCCCCTCGGAGGCGGAGACGTGATCCTGCGGGAGGGACTCGTCCAGGCGGATCACGCCGTAGCTCCAGCCCCGGCGGCGGTAGACCACGGAGGGCACGCCGGTCTCGGCGTTCTGGAAGAGGAAGAAGTCATGACCCACCAGCTCCATCGCGTCCACGGCCTCGTCCACGCTCATGGGGGTCGCGGGGAACGCCTTCTGGCGGATGCGCACCGGGGTGCCCACCTCGGGGGCGTCCTGCTCGGCGGCCTCCTCCGCGGCCAGCGCGGCACCCGACGGCGGCAGCGGCGGCACGAATCCGACCTCGCCCGCACCGCGGGAGGCGCCGAGCTTGCCGTGACGGCGGTCCTTGCGGCGGTCGCGCATGCGCCGCAGGCGCTCGGCCAGTCGGGTGGCGGCCTGGTCGAAGGCGACCAGCTTGTCGTCCGCGTCGGCCTCGGCCCGCACGACGTCCCGCGGGCCGCGGACCGTCAGTTCCACGCGAACCGTCTCGTCCGAGTGCTTGTGGTGGGAGGACTTCGTCACGCGGACCTCGAGCGTGTCGGCGCCCTCGGCGAGCGGCTGGAGGCGCTCGGTGCGCTCGACGACGTGGTCGCGGAAGCTCTCCGAGAGGCTGATGTTGCGGGCGATGTAGCTGACATCCATGGTCATGGCGTCCTCCTGGTCCGACTCTCACGGGTCCGGCCTCGGGAGGGGAGGTGCGCCTCGGTGTCGCGTCCGCAGGGCGGCGGCGGGTCCGAGGGTGCGACCTCCTTCCAGCCGTCGGCAGGACGGGAACCGTAGGGGCGATTCCGTGCCGTTCACCCTACCCGGGGGCCTGGCCGGGGGCCAGGCTCGGCGGGGTCCCGCGGCGGGGCCACGGCCGCGAGCACGACGGCCCCGACGGGGTGCCCGCCGGCGCGGCGCACCGCCTCCGCGAGCGCGGCGAGGGTGGCGCCGGTGGTGAGGACGTCGTCCACGAGCAGGACGGGCGCGCCGGCCGGCAGCCGCCCGGCGACGACGCGCCAGTCCCGGGCCCGCCGGCGGCGCTGGCCCGCCCCGGCGCCCGCGTGGGACGGGCCGCCGCCCCGGAGCGTGCTCGCGCGGGGCAGCAGGCGCGCACGGACGGCGTCGGAGACCAGCCACGGCGCCGGCAGCGCCCGGGTGAGCTCGGCGAGCGGGTCGTAGCCACGCCGTCGGAATCCGACCGCGCCGCCCGGGACCGGGACGAGCAGGGCGTGCCGCGCCCCGGGCAGGTCCGGCTCGAGACGCGCCGCGGCGACGGCCCGGCACAGGGCCTCGCCCAGCACGCCGCGCAGGTGCAGCGCGTGATGGTCCTTGAACGCGAGCACGGCGGCCGCCAGCGGGTCTGCGTAGCGCCCGGCCGCCATCACCGGCAGCGGAGCGCCGCCGGGGCCCAAGGGCAAAGCCGGGGCGTCCTGCTCCGCCCGGAAGGGCCGGGACAGGACGGCGGTCAGTCCCTCCGCGCAGGCCGGGCAGAGCCGGTGACCCGGCGCCGCGCACACCGCGCACTCGGCGGGCAGGACCAGGTCGGCCAGGGCCCGACCGAGGGCGCCGAACGCCGGGGACGGGGAGGACGGCGGGGAGCGCATGGGACGAGTCCACCGCACGACACCGCCGTCCAGGCGCCGGGGCGGGCCGCTGTGCGGGACAGGACGGCTGTGCAGGAGTGGACGACGGGGCGGTGAGCGCCGGCCCGGCTCAGTCCGGGAACGAGAGGTCGCGCACCCCGCGGTCGAGCTCCTGCGCCCGCCACGAGGAGCCCACCAGCAGGAACACGAACTCCTCCGTCTCCGCGTAATAGGCGCCGTCGTCGCCGGCGGAGATCCCCCGCAGGCCGCCCAGTGGGTTGAGCTCCCGGACGGTGCCATCGACCGAGACGATCCGCGGCACCACGCGCTCGTCGGGCTTCGCGGCGTACGCCGAGACGAGCAGGTTCGTGTCGCCGGCCCACTCCACCGAGTCCTCCGACCCGGAGGAGGGCAGCAGGATCGGCTCGGTCAGGGCGTTCGGCACCCCGTCCGAACCGCGCACGACGCCGGACACGCGCAGGGTGGTCCGCTGGCCGTCGTCGACGAGCATCGCGGCCCGGGCCCCGCTCCGGGCCAACCGCAGGTCGACGATCCGCTCGCCGGGGCGCAGCCAGGTGGCCGTCACGATGCGCTCCTGCCCGCCGGGCTGGGCCGAGACGGCGCGGATCCGCGAGGTCGTGCCCCGGTCGGCCGCCCACACCCAGCCCAGGAGGTCCAGCGACGGGACGGTAAGCCCGGTGCCGCGCAGCACCTCCCGCAGGGAGCCGTCCGTGCCGGCGACGTGGACCGCCGTCCGGTCACCGGTGACGAACGCGAATCGGCTGCGGTCGCCGGACATCGTCGGGCGGACCGGATCGAGCGCGGTGACGTCCGGAGCGCCGCCCACCGGCGTGACGCTGCTCCCCTGCACGTACACGAGTCCGCCCGTCGCCGCGTCGATGCCCACCTGGACCGATCTGACGGCGGGGTCGGTCTGGACCGGGGCGGGGCCGTCGTCTCCCGACGTGGACAGCTGGGCACCGGCGACGGTCACCTCGACCTCCTTGACCGACTGGAGGCCCCTCAGGGTCAGCTCCAGCTGCTCCCGCATGCGGTGCCGCCGCTCGGCGTCGGCCCCCTCGGCGGCCGCCTGGGTGAGGTCGACGTGGGCCACGCCGTCGTCGTCGACGGGCACCGTGGGCGCGGCCAGGTCGGTGCCGGTGCGCAGCGGGAAGGCCGTCTCCACCGCCCCGGCCAGATACGGTGCCGGCCCGCGCAGCAGCGCTCGCGTCACCGCGGTCACGGTGGTGCCCCGATTGACGAACCACCGCACGTCCGGCACGATATAGCGCTTCGCGGTGTCGTAGAAGGCGAGCTCGTGCGGCGCGAACAGCTGTCCGAACTGCGCCTGGGAGAGCAGCGTGCCGTTCTCCGTGGACGTGATCCGCATGCCCTGGGGCCGTTCCTGCACGGTGACCGCCCAGGCCCGTGTGGTCCCCGGCGGCGCGACGGTCCGCAGGCCGTACTCGTCGATCTCCGAGTCGACCTCGACCTGGATCTGGTAGTCCCCGTCGCCGTCGCCCCGGGTGATGCGCGGCTCCGCCGAGTACACGAGGGTGCGCTGCCCGGGCGTCCACTGGGTGGCCGCGGGGCCGTCGAGGAACTCGCGCGCCACCGCGTAGTCGTCCTGCGGGCTCGTGCCCGCGAGCAGGAAGCCCCGGATGGCCTCCTCCGCCGTGTCCGACTCGGCGGGTCCCGGCGGATGGAACTGCGGCGCGTCGGCGGCCGCGCTGGCCCCGTCGACCGGGTCGGCGCTGCGCACTTCGGAGCTCTGGGGGATCTGGGTGCAGCCGCTGAGGGCGAGCACCAGGGCGACGATCACCGCGACGACGGCGACACGCGGCGGGCGGGGCGGCTGCGGATCCACGGTGGTCATCGGGCCTCCTCTGCCGCGTCCTCGCCGGTCCGGTCCCCGGCGGCCGGCCCGTCGGCGGGATCCCCCGGAGGGGCCACGCACACCGGCCGGGTCGGTGCGGTCAGGGCCTGCTCGGCCTGGCGCGCGGACGGTGGGGCGTCCGCGGCCGTGGCGGCGACGTCCGCGACCCTGCCGACGGCGTCGGCGTCGGCGTCCGCCTCCTGCGGGACGGGTCGGGACAGGTCATCGGCGTACCGGCGGTCCGCCGTGCTGTAGCGGGGCGGGATGGGCAGCACGGAGCGGCCGATCGGTTCCGGGGCCTCCGCGCCCTGCGCGGCCGGGCGCGGCGCCCGCGGCAGGGTCACCATGAACGTGGACCCCTCCCCCAGCTCGCCCCACGCCTCGAGCCGGCCGCCGTGCAGCCGGGTGTCCTCGGTGGCGATCGCCAGACCCAGTCCGGACCCGCCGGTGGTGCGCTTGCGTGAGGGGTCGGCCCGCCAGAACCGGTCGAACACGCGCTGCACCTGCTCGGGGCTCATGCCGATGCCGTGGTCCACGACGGCGAACGTGACGGCCTCCTCGTCGGCCGCCACGAGCACGTCCACCGGCCGGCCCTCGGCGTGCTCGATCGCGTTGTTCACCAGGTTGCGCAGGATCCGTTCGATCCGCCGCGGGTCGACCCAGGCGACGTGGCCGTCGGCGCGGTCCCGGTCCATGGGCACCACGTACACGGGCACGCCGCTCTGATCGGCCAACGGCTGAGAGGTGAGCACGACGTCGCGGGCCAGCTCGAGCATGTCCGTGGCCTCGAGGGCCGGGGTGGCGGCGCCGGCGTCGAACCGGGTGATCTCCAGCAGGTCCGCGAGCATGGCCTGGAAGCGATCGACCTGGTGGTAGAGCAGCTCGGTCGAGCGTCGGTTGACCGGGTCGAAGTCCTCGCGCGAGCCGTACAGCACGTCGGCCGCCATCCGCACGGTCGTCAGCGGCGTGCGCAGCTCATGGGAGACGTCCGAGACGAACCGCTGCTGCATCTGGGACAGCTGGGCGAGCTGGCCGATCTGGTCCTGGATGCTGTCCGCCATCCGGTTGAAGGACATGCCCAGGCGGGCCATCTCGTCCTCACCGTCGACCGGCATCCGCACGGCCAGGTTGCCGCTCGAGAGGGACTCGGCCGCCCGGGCCGCCTGCTGCACGGGCAGGGTCACACGCCGCGAGACCCACCACGAGACCAGCACGTTGATCACCAGGAATCCGACGCCGAACACCAGCAGCACCCCGAGCACCGAGTCCAGCGAGCTCTGGACGTCCGCGAGGTCGTAGACGAGGTAGAGCCCGTAGGTGGCACCCGGGGGCAGCACCACCTGGGCGCCGAACACGAGGCCGGGCCGGGTGCCGCCGCCGGGGTCCGGCAGCGCCACGCTCGCGTCGTACACGCCCGGCCCGGAGGCGACCGCGTCCTGCAGCTCCTGGGGGATCACCGCGGGATCGAGACCGGCGGAGGAGATCGTCCCCACGTACGCGGACTCGGAGCCCGGCAGCGGGGCGAGGTGGTAGCGGCGGCGGATCGTCGTGCCCGAGTCCCCCTCGAGGGCACGCAGGGTCTGGGTCACCAGCACGTCCGTGCTCTGCGCGTCCGTGGCGGTGGTCTGCGCGAACGTCTCGCGCACCTGACTCAGGCCACGGCGGGCCTCGGCCTGGACCTGCTCGTAGCGGGCCTCGAAGAGGGCCTGGGTGATCTGCTGCGTCAGGAACGCGGCGACCACGAGGCCCGCGAGGATCGAGAGCAGGGCCGCGAGCACCGCCGTGCGCAGCCGCAGGGACCGACGCCACCGGCGGCGCAGCGCACGCCACGCGGGGCCGGGGACCCACGACCGTGGGCGGCCGGCGGCGGGCTCGACCGGCTCGGCGCCGGGCTCGGCCGCCGGGGCCGCGCTCAGACCCGGGCCGGACACCGTCATGCCCTCAGCCCTGGCCGGCCTTGTACCCGACGCCGCGGACGGTCAGCACGACGCACGGGTTCTCGGGATCCGGCTCGACCTTCGAGCGCAGGCGCTGGACGTGGACGTTCACGAGCCGGGTGTCGGCCTGGTGCCGGTACCCCCAGACCTCCTCCAGCAGCATCTCGCGGGTGAAGACGTGGCGCGGCCGCCGGGCGAGGGCCACGAGGAGGTCGAACTCCAGCGGGGTGAGGGCGATGCCGACGCCGCCGCGGGTGACCTCGTGGCCCGCCACGTCGATCTCGAGGTCCCCGATGTGCAGGACCTCCGCCGGCTTGGCCTCCCCCTCACGCAGGCGGGCCCGGACGCGGGCCACGAGCTCGGCCGGCTTGAACGGCTTGGGCACGTAGTCGTCCGCACCCGACTCGAGGCCGCGCACGACGTCCGCCGTGTCCGACTTGGCCGTGAGCATCACGATCGGCACGTCCGACTCGTCTCGGATGAGCCTGCAGACCTCGATGCCGTCGATGCCGGGGAGCATGAGGTCCAGCAGCACGAGATCGGGACGCTCGCGGTGGAACGCGGGCAGTGCGGAGGTGCCGTCCGCGGCGAACGCCGGCTCGAAGCCGTCGTTGCGCAGGACGATGCCGATCATCTCGGCCAGCGCCTCGTCGTCGTCCACCACCAGGATCTTGGCCTTGCCCATCCTGACCTCCTCGTCAGCGCTCCCCCCGGCGCCGCAGGCGGGACCGGCCCCGGGCACAGGAAATTTTCAGGATCAGCCCGATGATACCCGCCGGGCGGGCCCGTCCACGGCCGACGACGCCGGAGGTCGTCCCGGTCCGTCGGGGCGCCGGCTCAGCCGCGCAGCTCGGCGAGCCGCGCGGCCAGCTCCTCCGCGTCCCGCCGCAGAGTGCGGAGCACGGCGGGGTCGTGCGGCCCCGCCGCTGTGAGGCCGACGTCGCCCACCCGTCCGGGGTCCACCCCCAGCCGTTCCCACGTGCGGACGACGTCGACCGGGCGCACGCCCGGCTCGGGGGCCAGGGTCAGCCCGCGCCCGACGTCGGCCCAGCCGGCCGCCGCCTCCCACGCCTCGCGGGTGCCGGGCGAACCGTCCGCGCCGTCGTCGAGGGGGCCCACGCCCACCACGAGCGAGACCGGGGCCCGGGCGGGCGCGTCCGCGGCTGCGTCGGGCCTGGGCAGGGACTCTCCCGTCAGCGTCGCCAGCGCGGCGGGCCCGGGCAGCTCGGCCCCCGGGGAGGCGGCGCGGCGGCCCGGCGCGAGCCACACTCGGGCGACGTCGGGCAGGGCGGTGAGCCTGGCGAGGGCGGCGCGCCACAGTCCGCGGGCCTCCTCGCGCGGCAGCGACCGGACGGTGCGGTACCCGCTCGCGGTGGGCAGGGTCCCGGCGAGGACGGCCGCCGCCCACGGCTCGTCGACGACGACGCCGAGGCGTCCCGCGCCGGTGGCCCTCCGGAGGCGGGGCAGGGCGTCCTGCAGTCCCTCGAGATAGGACTCGGCGACGTCGCGGCGCGCGCCGTGGTCGCCGAGGACGCGCTCTCCCCCGGGCAGCCAGAGGCCGGCGAGCAGGCTGAGCGGGCCGCGCACCCGCACGGCCAGACGTTCGACGACGGCGCCCTCGGCCCCCGCGGTGTCCGCCCAGCGGTGCGCGTCCTCGTGCCAGAGGGAGACGGCGCGGCGTCGGTCTCGGCCGGAGCCGGCGGCCCCGGGCGGGCTGACCCGCCAGCCGTGCGGCTGCAGGTCGACGGCCAGCTCCTGCAGGAGGGCGGCCGAGCGGCCGGTGGCGTCGGCGCCGGGTCCGCGATCGGGCAGCTCGGGAAGCACCGGCCAGTGGTCTGCGCCGAGTTCGCCGAGCGTGACGCGCTGCGCCTCGGCGACGTCGGTGCCGCGCCACGGCGTGCCGCCGAGGGCGACGGGGCCGGTGGCGCCGTCGTCGTGGGCGGCCTCAGTCATCCGCGTCCCCGGGGCTCTCCCCCGGCTCCGCCTCGGCGTCCGGCCGGCCCTCGGCCGCCAGCGCGCGGTGGTGGCGGATGACCTCGGCGATGATGAAGTTCAGGAACTTCTCGGCGAACGCGGGCTCGAGGTCCGCCTCGAGCGCGAGTCGGTGCAGCCGCGCGATCTGGGCGGCCTCACGTCCGGGGTCCGAGGGCGGCAGGTCGTGCCGGGCCTTGAGCGCGCCGACCCGCTGCGTGAACTTGAACCGCTCGGCCAGCAGGTAGACGAGCGAGGCGTCGATGTTGTCGATGCTGCCGCGGATCGCGAAGAGCTCGTCGAGGACCGCCGGGTCCGCGGTGCCGGGCAGCGAGCTGGCGTGGGGGTCGTAGTCCGGGCTCATGGCCGAAGCCTACGCATCCGCGGGGGCGGACAGCCGGGCATTGCGGGCGGTGTCGATGGTGGCCTGGCCGAGCACGCGGGTGCCCCGGTACAGGACGGCCGTCTGACCGGGGGCCACCCCGCGCAGGGGGCGCGCCGGCTCGATCTCCCACCCCGGGTGCCCCGCCGCGTCCGCGCGCTGGCGGGCGCGGGCCTCGACGATCTCGCCGTGGGCCCGGAACTGCAGCGCGCAGTCGAACCAGGCGCCCGTGCGGGCTTCGGGCACCGGGGCGCCGGCCCAGGACGGGCGGATGCCGGTGATGCGGTCGACGTCGAGCAGCTCGCGCCCGCCGACGACCACGGTGTTCTCCTTCGGCCGCACCTCGAGCACGAACCGGGGCTTGCCGTCGGGCGCGGGACGGCCGATGGCCAGGCCCTTGCGCTGGCCGACCGTGAACGCCTGGGCGCCCGCGTGGGTGCCGAGCTCCTGCCCCTCCGGGTCGACGATGGGGCCGGGGGCGAGGTCGATGCGCTCGGCGAGCCAGCCGCGGGTGTCGCCGTCCGGGATGAAGCAGATGTCGTGGGAGTCCGGCTTCGCCGCCACGGACAGGCCGCGCTCGGCCGCCTCGGCGCGCACGAGCTCCTTGGACGGCGTGTCCGCGAGCGGGAAGAGGCAGTGGGCGAGCTGATCCGCGGTGAGCACGCCGAGCACGTAGGACTGGTCCTTCGCGTCGTCCGCGGCGCGGTGCAGCTCCAGCGAGCCGTCCGGACCGGGCCGCACGGCGGCGTAGTGGCCGGTGCAGACGGCGTCGAAGCCCAGCTCGAGGGCGCGCTCGAGCAGCGCCGCGAACTTGATGCGCTCGTTGCAGCGCATGCACGGGTTGGGCGTGCGGCCGGCCTCGTACTCGGCCACGAAGTCGTCCACGACGTCCTCCGCGAACCGCTCGGAGAAGTCCCACGTGTAGAAGGGGATGCCGAGCCGCTCGCACGCGCGCCACGCGTCCGAGGCGTCCTCGATGGTGCAGCAGCCACGCGAGCCGGTGCGCAGGGTGCCGGGCATGCGGGACAGGGCCAGGTGGACGCCGACGACGTCGTGCCCGGCGTCCACGGCACGCGCCGCGGCGACGGCGGAGTCGACTCCCCCGGACATGGCAGCCAGGACCTTCACGGGCGGACTCCTCTCTCGACGACGGCCGG
>NZ_JASDCZ010000038.1:0-18653 GCF_030407635.1 Micrococcus sp. APC 4021 | reverse complement strand
CCCCCGGACGCTTTCGTTCGAGAAACGGCGGCGTGTCGAGGCGCTTTCGTTCGAGAAATGGCCGCCGCGCCGGCGGCCCAGAGGAGCAGCCCGTGCCTGAGTCTGTGACCGTGCGCCCCGCCGCCCCCGGGGACGTCGAGGCGCTGCTGCGCGTCAAGGCGCGGTCGTGGCGGGAGGCCTACGGCGCGCTCCTGCCGTCCGCGTACCTGGACGCGATCGAGGACCGGATCCCGGAGGACGTACCCGCGTGGACCGCGCTGATCGGACCGGACCGAGACCTCTGGGTCGCCGACGACGGCGGCCGGCTGCTCGGCGTGGCGCTCGCGGGCCCGCGTCGCTCGGCGGCGGAGACGGGCCGGACGGGCGCGGACGACGCGGCCGCATCGCCCGCCGACCTGCCCGATGTGGAGCTCATGGTGCTCTACGTCCTGGCCGAGGCGTACGGGACCGGCCTGGGAGCGCGCCTGCTGGACGCCGTCGTCGGGGAGCGTCCCGCGATGCTGCGCGTCCTCGCCGAGAATCCGCGGGCCGTGGCGTTCTACGCCAAGCACGGGTTCGCGGCCGTGGGGGCGCCGGAGCCGATGACCGGCCCGTGGGCCGGCCTGCACGAGCAGCTGATGGTGCGCCGTCGCCCGCACGACGGCGGTGCGGCGTGAGTCGCCGGTCATCGGCGCGCCGGGGCCGGGCCGCGGGCGGATCCGCCGGCCCCGCCGGGATCGAGCCGGGCGTCCACGCGATCACCCACGGCACCGCCGAGATCCGCGAGGACGCCTTCGAGCCGGACGCGTTCATCCTCTACGTCAACGGCGTCGAGTCCTCGCCGCTGGACCCCGAGCGCCCCGAGCGCATGGCCTTCGAGTACATGCGCTGGGCCGCCGCGGCCGTCCGGGCGCACTGGCCGGAGCCCACGCCGCTGCGGGCCCTGCACCTGGGCGGCGCGGGCTGCGCGCTCGCCCGCTGGGTGGACCACGCGTACCCGGGCTCCCACCAGACCGCGGTGGAGATCGACGCCGGCCTGGCCGCCCTCGCCCGCGAGCGCTTCGGCCTGCCCCGCGCCCCGGCCCTGCGCATCCGCGTGGCAGACGCCGCCGAGGTCCTGGCCACGGCCCACCCGGCCAGCCGCGACCTGATCATCCGCGACGTCTTCGCCCCGGACCCCACGGACCTGACCGGTGCCCGCCACATCACCCCGCCGGGCCTCACCGGCCTGGACGCGGCCCGCGCCGCCGCGCGGGTCCTCGCCCCGGGCGGGCTGTACGTGCTCAACGTGGGCGGCGGGCCGGACCTGACGTCGGTGCGGGCGGACGTGGCTGCCGTCGTCGCCGCGTTCGAGCACGTCGAGGTGATCGCGGATCCGCCCATGCTCAAGGGGCGGCGCCGCGGCAGCGTCATCGTGGCGGCCTCGGACGCCCCCGTGGCCCGTGCCCTGCGCATGGACGCCTTCCCGGCCCGGCTCGCGGAGGATCCACGCGGCTTCCCCGCGGGCGTCGCGCCCGGGATCACGGGACTCGTCCCGGGCCCCGAGGCGTAGACTGGAGGCACTCGGCCGGGTCCGCCCGGGGCCCGTCGAGTCCGACTCGAGGAGGTCGCCATGTCCGCCCAGACCCAGCCCGCCGCCACCCGCCGTGAGGACGCACCGCTCGGCGTCCTGGTGGGTGTGGACGGCTCCGACCAGTCCGTCTCCGCCGCCCGCTGGGCCCAGCGCGAGGCCGGCCTGCGCGGCGAGCCGCTGACCCTCGTCACCGCCTACTCGATCCCCGCGTACTGGGGTTACGGCGCGGACGCCGGCGGCGCCGTCCTGGACGACTCCCGTCTCCGCGAGGGCGTGCAGGCCCTCCTGGAGGAGGTCGCCGGCAAGCTCGACGCCGACGGGGTGCGTCCGGAGCTGCGTGTGGAGATCGGGGACGCGGCCGGCGTCCTCGTGGAGCTCTCCGCCGAGGCCTCCCTGCTCGTCTCGGGCGCGCGCGGCCGCGGCGGCTTCATGGGCCGCCTGCTCGGCTCGGTGGCCGCCGCGCTGCCCGGCCACGCGCACTGCCCGGTCGCCATCATCCCCGCCGGGGTCGAGGCCAGCCGCGCGGGGGACAGGACCGCCGTCGTGGTGGGCGTCGACGGTTCCGAGCAGGGTCGTGCCGCCGCTCTCGAGGCCGCCGAGGAGGCCCGCCTCCGCCAGGCCCCGCTGAAGCTCGTGTGCGCCGTCCCGCCCCTGGGCGCGAACGCCGCGTGGCTGGCCGTCAGCCTGGACGAGGAGGCCCGCGAGCGGGAGCTGCGCGAGCGTCTCGACGCCGGCGCCGCGTGGATCAGCTCCGAGTTCCCCGGCCTCGAGGTCCTCACCGAGCTCGTGGACGGCACCCCCGTGGACGTGTTGGTGGACCAGAGCGCCACCGCCTGCCTCACCGTGGTGGGCACGCGCGGTCTGGGCGGCTTCGCCGGTGCGATCGTCGGCTCCACGAGCCGCGGCGTCGCGGACCACGCGAAGGGCCCGGTGCTCGTCGTCCCGTTCCGCGAGGACGTCCGCCTCAGCCGCCGCGCCTCGTTCGGCCCGGTCCAGGACCAGCCGGAGTCCTGACCGGCGCTCAGCCCCAGCCGAGCTCGTGGAGGCGCTCCTCGGAGATGCCGAAGAAATGCCCGACCTCGTGCATGACGGTGACGGTGATCTCGTCCTCGAGCTCGGCGCGGGAGGTGCAGTGGCGGGTGAGTGGACCGCGGAACACCACGATCCGGTCCGGCATCTGCCACGCGAACTCGGCGCGCTCGGTCAGCGGCACGCCCTCGTAGAGGCCGAACAGCTCGGTGGCCGGGTCCTCCCAGCGCTGCGGCTCGTACTCGTCCTCCACCACCACGACGACGTTCGTCAGCAGCCGTGCCAGCTCGTCGGGGATACGGGCGAGGGCCGCGGAGACGGCGTCGTCGAACTCCTGCTCGCTCATCCACGTGGCGGCGGGCTGGTCGGGCGACGGGCGGTGGTCCACGGCGGCTCCTGGGGGTGCGGGGCTCCGCGGTGCGGAGGGCGGCCGGCCGGCGGCCGGACTTGCCGGAGGGTGTGCGGCCACCATAGACTCCCAGGGTCCACCTCGGGAATCTCGACATCGGACCTGCCCCTATCGTCTAGAGGCCTAGGACACCGCCCTTTCACGGCGGCGACACGGGTTCGAATCCCGTTGGGGGTACGCAGAACGGCCGCCCTCGGCGGCCGGAACGGCACGTGGAGCGTGGATTTGCACGACGCTCGGAGGCTCTGCTAGAGTTTCCACTCGTTGCGAAAGCGGCGAGAACAACAGAACATGGCCCTGTAGCGCAGTTGGTTAGCGCGCCGCCCTGTCACGGCGGAGGTCGCGGGTTCAAGTCCCGTCAGGGTCGCTCGGATCGTCCGATCACCGGCATTCGGAAACGGAGTCCGGTGACGCATGGTCCTGGTGACGAAGGTCGCCGGGCTCTGTAGCTCAGTTGGTAGAGCGTACGACTGAAAATCGTAAGGTCACCGGATCGACGCCGGTCGGAGCCACCACTTCGAGAAGGCCCCCCGCAGACGCGGGGGGCCTTCGTCGTCCGGGGCGACGGGCCGCTGACAGGCGGCGACGCGGTGGGCACACTGGGTCGATGCCCGATTCCCCCTCCGCCCGCGCGACCGGCGGCGAGACCGCGCTCGTGGTGATCGACGTCCAGCACAGCTACTTCGAGCATCCCGCGCTGGCCGCCCATCAGTCCGAGCTGACGGCGGCGGTCGTGGAACTGCTCCGGGCCGCGCACGAGGCCGGCCGTCCCGTCTTCCTGGTGCGGACCGAGCACGCGCGGGACCGCTCCACGTGGACGTTGAACATGCTGGCCGACGGCGAGGGCTTCGCCTTCCCGGGCACCCGGCAGGCCGCTCTGCTCGACGGGGTCGCGGCGGCCGCCCCGGACGCCGTCGAGGTCGCGAAGACCCGGGACTCGGCCTTCCACGGCACCGGACTGGCGGCCGAGCTGCGGGGCCGCGGGGTGGATCGGCTCCTGCTGTGCGGCGTCTCCACCCACAGCTGCATCGCCGAGACCGCCACGGCCGCGTTCGCCCTCGACTTCCACGTCGCGATCGCGACGGACGCGATCGCCTCCGAAGAGCCGGCGCTGGCCGCGGCGATGCTCGACTTCCTCCGCGCCGAGATGCGTCAGCCGCTCCTCGGGCAGGACGAGGCACTGACCCTCCTGCGCACGAGCCTCGTCCCCGACCGGGGCTGAGGGACGGTCACAGGATCTCGACGTCGCCCTCGTCCGCACGCGTGCGGTCCTGGGCGTCCTCCTCGATGTGCATGGCGGCGGACTCCGCATTGCGCAGGGAGTCCGGGGCACGTCCCTCCCCGGCCCAGTGCTGCGGGTCGTCCGAGCCGCCACGCACGGGCTGGCCGTCGCGGCCGTCCTCCGGCTCGGGGTCGCCGGCGGCGTTGGGATCGGCGAGCAGGTCCGTCTCGAGCTCTCGTTCGTCCTCGCGGTCCTCGAAGGGGACATCGGTCATGGTGCGGGTCCTTCCTCTCACGGGCGGGCCCGTCCGGCGCCGCCGTCGTCGTGGTGCCCCACACCCTAGTGAGGCCGCCCACGCCTCACCAGGGGGCGCCCGCGCCGGGGCCGTGGGCGCGGTCACCCCGCCGGGTGAGACCGTCCACTCGGCCGCGCCCCAGGCGGGGAGCCGGCGTGCGGGACCACGTAGGGTCGGGAGGATGAGCGATCCGACACCGCCCTCGACCGAGCCCATGATCCCCGAGCAACCCGGGAACCATCCGTCCTCGGCGACCGCCCCCGACGCCGGCGTCGCCCCTGCCACCTCCGCCGCGGCCGCCCGCGACCGCGTCCTGCTGCCGTGGGTGTTCTGGCCCTCCGCGGTCATCGTGCTCTCCTTCGTGGTGGCCACGCTGCTCGCCCCCGAGCAGATGACCGTGGGCATCGGCCTGGTCCAGCAGGCCATCATCACGAACTTCTCGTGGTGGTACGCCCTCGTCGCCCTGTTCTTCGTGCTGTTCTGCGGCTACCTCGCGTTCTCCCGCAAGGGCGACATCACGCTGGGCAAGCCCGATGAGAAGCCCGAGTTCACCACGCTGTCCTGGTTCTCCCTGCTCTTCGCGGCGGGCATGGGCATCGGCCTTGTGTTCTTCGGCATGACCGAGCCGCTCATGCACTTCACCTCGCCGCGGCCCGACCTGGCGGCCGCCAACCCCACCCAGGCGGAGGCCGCCCAGTCGGCGCTGGCCACCACATTCCTGCACTGGGGCCTGCAGCCCTGGGCGATCTACGCGGTGGTGGGCGTGGCGGTCGCGCTGGCCATCCACCGGCGTGGCCGTCCCCTCGCGCTGCGCTGGGCCTTCGAGCCGCTGATCGGCGAGCGCCGCGTGCGCGGCGGCTGGGGGCACCTGATCGACAACATCGCCCTCATCGGCACCGTCTTCGGCGTGGCCACCTCGCTGGGCCTCGGCGTCACCCAGATGTCCGCGGGCCTGCGCGCGCTGGGCATCGTGCCCGAGGACAGCCCCTGGCTCGAGTACGCCATGATCGGCGCGGTCACCTGCGTGGTGCTCTACACCGTGGTCTCCGGCGTGGAGCGCGGCATGAAGTGGCTGTCCAACACCAACCTGATCCTGGCCGCCGGCCTGCTGCTGTTCATCGCGATCGTGGGACCCACCGCGTTCCTGTTCAAGGAGATGGTGCAGTCCCTCGGCTCTTACATGCAGTACTTCTTCGCGAACTCGCTCAACGTCTCCGCGTTCTACGGCGCCGAGGGCGACGCGTGGCAGGCCGGCTGGAGCGCGTACTACTGGGGCTGGTGGATGTCCTGGACGCCGTTCGTCGGCATCTTCATCGCCCGCATCTCGCGCGGCCGCACCGTGCGCGAGTTCATCGCCGGCGTGCTGCTGGTGCCCACCCTGGTCTGCGTGGTCTGGTTCGGCATCCTGGGCGGCACCGCGATCTTCCTCGAGACCACCCGCCCGGCCGGGTACACCTCCGTGGTGGGCGCGGACGGCGCCATCGACTCGAACACCGCGCTGTTCCAGGTGCTCGAGCAGCTGCCCGCGGGCATGATGCTCGTGGTCGGCGCCATCATCCTCTCGGGCATCTTCTTCATCACCTCCGCCGACTCGGGCTCGCTCGTGATGGGCATGCTCGCCACCGGCGGCGACGTGAACCCGAAGGCCACGGTGAAGATCTTCTTCGCCATCGCCACCTCGCTCATGGCCGCGGCACTGCTGGCCGCGGGCGGCCTGTCCGCGATCCAGGTCCTGGCCATCACCATCGGCCTGCCGTTCTCCGTGCTGATGCTGCTGATCTGCCTGGCCACGTTCCGCTCGCTCGGCTACTCCGTGGCGCGGGTGGAGGCGGTGCGCCGCCAGGCCATGCTGGCCTCCATCAAGGACCGCCTGGGCCTCGAGTCCGACGACGACGAGGTGGTCGACGCCGGCCCCGTGGCGGCCTCGCAGTGGTGGGCCTCGCTCAGCCGGGACCACCAGCAGCGGATCGCCGATGCGGCCGCCGGCGTCCCGGCCTCAGAGGGGCCCCGCCGCCCCCGGCTGCGCCGCCACGAGCACTGACGTCCGGCCTCCCGGGCGACCTCCCGGCCCCGACGAGAACGGCCCCTGTCCCGCGCGGGACAGGGGCCGTCGTCGTCGTGGGGGTCAGTCCTCGTGGGACTGGCGGGTGCGGACCACCGGCAGGGTGCCGGTGCGGTCGTGGGCCGCGGCCGACGTGCGGGTGCCCGTGACGAACCAGGCGAGGGTCAGGACCGCGACCCACACGAGACCGATGATGAGCGCCTGGCGCGAATCCGGGATGGTGGCCATGGTGATCACCACGGTGGCCACGAACGCCAGGCCCAGGTAGGTGCCGACGCCGCCCAGCGGCATGGGGAAGGGGGACGGCTCCGCGCCCTGCTCCGCGACGCGCCTGCGCATGGCGCGGTGGGACAGGAAGATCATGGCCCAGGTCAGCACCACGGCGAACGAGGCGACGCCGGCCACCAGGCTGAAGGCGTTCGGGTCCACGGTGATCAGCACCGCGCCGAGCACCATCACGCCCAGCATCACGGCCACGGACAGCCACGGCACGCCGCCGCGGTTGGTGTGGGTGAAGGCCCGGGGTGCCTGGCCGTCGTGGGCCATCGCGTAGAGCAGGCGACCGGACGCGTAGATGCAGGCGTTGATCGCGGAGACGGCGGCGGTGAGCACCACGAAGTTCAGCAGGTGCGGGGCGAAGGGGACGCCGAGGCCCTCGAAGATCTGCACGAACGGGCTGGCCTTGCCGTCCACCTGGTTCCAGGGGACGAGGGCCATGATGACCGCCATCGTCAGCACGTAGAACAACAGGATGCGGATCGGCACCGTGTTGATGGCCTTGGGCAGCACCTTCTCCGGGTTCTTGGCCTCGCCCGCGGCCACGCCGAGGGTCTCGATGCCGCCGAAGGAGAACGTCACGATGGTGAGCGCGGTCAGCACGCCCAGGATGCCGTGCGGCAGGAATCCGCCGTGGTCCACGAGGTTCGCCAGGCTGGCCTGGGTGCCGTCCGCGGTGGAGGCGCCGGTGAAGAGCAGGATCACACCGCCGAAGATCATCGCCACGATGGCCCCGACCTTCACGAGCGTCAGCCAGAACTCGGCCTCACCGAAGTTGCCGACGTGCGTGAAGTTGATCAGGCCGACCACGAGGATCGTGGCCGCGACCCAGGCCCAGGCCGGGACCCCCGGGAACCAGAACGCCATGTACGTGGTGATGGCGGCGGTGTCCGCGACGATCACGACGGCCAGCTCGAAGACGAAGGTCCAGCCGGTCACGTAGCCGGCGAAGGGGCCGAGATAACGGGAGGCGTAGGCGGCGAAGGACCCGGAGACGGGCTCCCGGAGCGTCATCTCGCCGAGGGCGCGCATCACGAGGAACACGGCGGCGCCCGCGACGAGGAAGGACAGGATCACGCCCGGCCCGGCGGCCTGGATGCCGCCGGCCGAGCCGTAGAAGAGGCCGGTGCCCACCGCCGTGCCCAGGGCGATGAACATGATGTGCCGCTGGCTCAGGCCGCGGTGCAGCTGCCCGCGGTCCGCGGTGGCCGCGCCGGTCTCGGCGACGCGGGAGCCGGAGGGGGAGGTGCTCACGTGAAGTCTCCGCTCGAAGGGGGGGTGGATCAGGACACGCCATGGTGACTCGTGATACAGCGTTCATGCCACTTTGTCCGGTGTGATGCAAGTCATCGTGGACGTTACGTCGCGTTCGTCCGGCCAGGCCGGATGATGTGACCTCGCCCACCGCGGATTCCCCGCGGAAGGTCCGTGGCGCCCCGGCGGGTCCCGGGGCGCGCCGGGCTCAGTCCATGAGCAGCCACGCGGCGGCGTCGTGCGCGAGCCGCCCGTCCTGCACGGCCTCCGCCTCCTCGAGGGAGAACAGGGCCCGGGAATGGTTCGCGGGCAGGTCGACGGGCTCGGTCGACAGGTTCGCCATCACGAGCACGGTGCGCGCCGGGATCGGCTCGCCCGAGCCCAGGTGCCGGCCACCGCCCGAGGTGACCGTGAACGCCAGCACGCCGCGTGTGGGGTCGTGGTGCTCGGACCACGCGAACGTGCCCGTGCCCAGGTCGAGCTCGCCGCGGATCTGCAGCAGACGCCGGTACAGCTCGAACACGGAGCCCTCGACGCCGACCTGCCGGTCCGCCGCCAGCGCTCGGAAGGACGCGGGCTGGGGCAGCCAGGGCGCGGCGACGCCTTCGGCGGCGGACGCGGGGCCGTCGTCGTCCGCGGGGGTCGAGAAGCCGTAGGACGGCTCGTCGGCGGCCCACGGCAGAGGGATGCGGCAGCCGTCGCGGCCGGGCTCCTTGCCGTCCGTGCGGAAGAAGTACGGGTCCTGGCGGTGCTCGGCGGCGAGGGTGGTGTGCTCGGGCAGGCCCAGCTCGTCGCCCTGGTAGATGTACGCGGAGCCGGGCAGGCCCAGCTCCACCATCGCGGCGGCGCGGGCCCGACGGCGACCGACCGCCTCGTCTGGCTGCTCGTCCTCGGCCGTGATGCCGGCGGGGTAGGAGCTCGGGTCGGCGAGGCCGTAGCGGGAGGCGTGGCGCACCGTGTCGTGGTTCGAGAGCACCCAGGTGTTCGGGGCGCCGACCCGGCCGGCCTGCTCGAAGGACCGGTCGATCGCGTGGGTCAGCGAGGCGGCGTCCCAGCCGGCCATGAGGTAGGTGAAGTTGAAGGTCTGGTGCATCTCGCCGGGGCGGACGTACCGGAACATCCGCGAGAGCGGGGCCACCCACGCCTCGGCCACCATCATCGGCTCGTGGTCGTAGGAGTCCAGGACCCGCCGCCAGTCCCGGTAGACCTCGTGGACGCGGTCCTGGTCCATGAACGGGGTGAGCGGCTCGAAGGTGTCCGGGTCGAACGTGGGGTCGGCGTCCTCGCCCGCGTCCGTGACCATGCCCATGCGGGAGTGCTCGGCGTCCGGGTAGCCGGGCTGCTTGATGAGCCCGTGGGCCACGTCCACCCGGAAGCCGTCCACGCCGCGGTCCAGCCAGAACCGCAGGATGGAGCGGAACTCCTCACGCACCTCCTCGTTCTCCCAGTTCAGGTCCGGCTGCGTGGTGTCGAACAGGTGCAGGTACCACTGGCCCGGGGTGCCGTCCGCCTCGGTCACGCGGGTCCAGGCCCCGCCGCCGAACGTGGACTCCCAGTTGTTGGGGGGCAGCTCGCCGTGCTCGCCGCGGCCCTCGGCGAAGTGGTAGCGGGCGCGCTCGGGGGAGCCGGGGCCGGCGGCCAGGGCGGCCTGGAACCACGCGTGCTCGGACGAGGTGTGGTTCGGCACGAGGTCCACGACCACGCGGATGCCGGCCTCGTGCGCGGCGGCGATCATCTCGTCCGCGTCCGCGAGCGTGCCGAACCGCGGGTCCACGGCGCGGTAGTCCGCGACGTCGTAGCCGGCGTCGTGCTGCGGGGAGAGGTAGAAGGGCGAGAGCCAGATCGCGTCCACGCCGAGCTGGGCCAGGTAGTCGAGGCGCGAGGTGACGCCGCGCAGGTCGCCCATGCCATCCCCGTCCGCGTCCGCGAAGGAGCGCGGGTACACCTGGTAGATCACGGCGTCCACCCACCACGGGGTGACGGGTCGGTTCCGGGCTTCCGAGGGCGGGGTGCTCAGGCGCTGCGTGGTCATGGGATCCACCCTAGGCCCGACGCCGGGGCCGCGCGCCCCGCGTGGGCGGCGTCGGCGGCGTGGTGTGCGTCTCGGGCGCCCGGGGCAGCCCCACCCCGGTGCGCCGGGCCGGCTCAGGTCAGCCGGGCCAGCATCCCGACGGTGGCCCAGCGACGGTTCAGCCGTTCCTGCGCGACGCCGGCGGTCGCCTCGTCGCCCTCCTCGAGGGCGTCGATGAGCGTCCACAGGTCGAAGACGGAGTCGTCCGGCCACACGTGCCGCGTGAGGCCGCCGTAGTCCAGCTCGACCCACGAGTCGGGGTGGAACGCGCCGAGCCACTCCACCATCACCGTGAGCTCGCCGATCAGCTCCGCGTCCGGGGCGTGGCGCGCGAGCACCGCCGCCGCGTGCCCGGCCCGCTCCCGGGCGGCCACGATCGGCGCGCGCCGGTACGCCGTGCGCTCGCCGTCCACGAGGCGCTGCACGGGCTCCTCGGGGTCGAACACCGTGAGCCAGCCGTGCGGCACACCCCACGTGGCCGTGCGCGTCTGCACGCGGTGGTGCTCCGGCGCACCGTCCTCGTCCTGCGGGTCCTCGACCGCCGCGTCCGGGTCGGGGGAGAGGCCCCACTCGTCCTCGAGCGCCACGAGCGCGCGGCCGCGGTTCATGGCGCGCGCCGCCGGCGGGATGGCGGCCGAGTGCAGCCGCGGCAGCATCGTCTCCTCGAGCATGGCTGCGGCCATCTCGGCGCGCAGGCCCCGCTCGTCCGGGCAGTAGAAGGCGGAGCGGTGCTCGTCCTGGAGGACCCGCACGAGGTCGTCCTCACCGGGCTCCGGGAACGGGTCGGCCACGGGCCGGGCCAGGCGACGCCGGGCCCGCTCCGCCGCCTCGGCCTCCACCTCGGCACGGGTGCGGTGGCCGCCGGCGATCAGCCGCGCCTGGACCGCGTCCGGGAACGCGGCCAGCGGCTGGAAGACGCGCAGGTGCGCGGTGCCGCGCGCGACACCCGGGGGCGGGCCGCCGTCGTCGTGGGTCATCGCGGGCTCGTCCGTGGTTCAGCCCAGCTCGACGACCACGGGCGCGTGGTCCGAGGCGCCCTTGCCCTTGCGCTCCTCGCGGTCGATCCAGGCGTCCGTGACCGTCCGTGCGAGGGCGGGGGAGCACAGCTGGAAGTCGATGCGCATGCCCTTCTTCTTGGGGAAGGCCAGGCCCGTGTAGTCCCAGTACGTGTACACGCCGGGGCCGGGGTGGCGCGGGCGCACCACGTCCACCAGCCCGGCGTCCTCGAACGCGCGGAACGCCGCGCGCTCGGGCGGGGAGACGTGCGTGTAGCCCTCGCGCTGGAACAGCTCGATGTCCCACACGTCCTCGTCCTGCGGAGCGATGTTCCAGTCGCCGGTCAGGGCGAGCCGGGTGTCCGGGTCCTCGGCGAGGCGAGCGGCCGCGTGCTCCTGGAGCACGCGCAGCCACTCGAGCTTGTAGCCCATGTGCTCGTTCTCCAGGCCGCGCCCGTTGGGCACGTACAGGCTCCACAGGCGCACCGGGGCGACGCCGTCGGCCGCCTCCGCGCCCACGGTCGCCCCGATGGCGCGGGACTCCTCCTGCGGGTCCACGCCGCCCTTGCCGAAGTGCGGCTGGCCGGGGAAGCCGCGCTGCACGTCGCTCAGGCCGACGCGGGAGGCGATGGCCACGCCGTTCCACTGCGAGGTGCCGTTGTGCACCACCTCGTAGCCGGCGCGCTCGAAGAGCTCCCAGGGGAAGTTCTCGTCCCGGCACTTGGTCTCCTGGATGGCCAGGACGTCGATGTCATGGCGCTCGAGGAAGGCCTCGACGCGGTCGGCGCGGGCACGGAGGGAGTTGACGTTCCAGGTGGCGATCTTCACCCGGCCAGGCTATCGAAGGGCGCGGACACCGTGGGATCGGCGCCTCAGCGCCACCAGTCGTCGTGGATCGTCACCGGCGTGGTGCGCTTGTGGCGGCTGCGGAGCCAGATGCCCTCGAGCTTCTCCGCGACCTCGGTGGGGACGTCCTTGCCCTCGAGGTAGTCGTCGATGTCCTCGTACGTCATCCCGAGTTCGGCCTCGTCCGTCTGGCCCGGCGTGCCGTCCAGCAGGTCCGCGGTGGGCACCTTGTTCCACAGGGGCTCGGGGGCGCCGAGTTCGCGGCCCAGCGCCCGCACCTGCCGCTTGTTCAGGCCAGCCAGCGGCAGGACGTCCGCGCCGCCGTCGCCGAACTTCGTGTAGAAGCCCGTGATGGCCTCCGCCGCCTGGTCCGTGCCGATCACCAGCTGCCCGTGGGCGCCGGCCACCGCGTACTGGGCCGTCATGCGGATGCGGGCCTTCACGTTGCCCTGGTTGTAGTCCGAGATCGGCTCCCCCACGGCCTCGGCGAAGGCGGCGGCCAGACCCTGCACGGCCTCCGCGATGTTCAGGGTGACGTCCTGGTCCGCGCCCACGAAGTCCATGGCGGCCCGGGCATCCGCCTCGTCGTGCTGCACCTTGTAGGGCAGGCGCACGGCGGTGAACCGGGGGTTCTCGCGGGAGGGCACGACGTCGGCGCCCACCCCCGCCTCACCCGGCGGGGTGGTGCCGGGGCCGCCCAGGGCGACGGCGTCCGGGACGCCGAGCTGGGCGCGGCGACGCTCGACGGCGAGCTGGGCCAGCCGGCCGCCCACGGTGGAGTCCACGCCGCCGGAGATGCCCAGGACGAAGCCGGACGCGCCCGTGGCCGCGAGGTAGTCGGCGAGGAAGGCCACGCGCCGTTCGACTTCGGCCGCGGGGTCGATCTCAGGGAGGACGCACTGCTCGGCGATGATCCGCTGCTGGAGTTCACGCATGCCGGTCAGCGTAGGACCGGCCCCGCGCACGGGGACAGGGTCGGTCGGCGACGACGGCTCACGCGTCCGGGTGCCCCAGGTTGCGGGCGATGCGGCGCAGGACGCGGACGGCGTCGTCGATCTGGTCCCGCGGGACGTCCGCCGTCGCCTCGGCACGCAGGGCCTCGACCGCCTCACCGACGCGGGCGCCCGCGGTGCGGCCCGTGGCGGTGAGGGTGTAGAGGTCGCCCTCGACCGTCACCCAGCGGGACTCGACCAGCTCCTCGATCTGACCGGACACCGCGCCGCGCTGCTCCTCCTCGAAGCCGGCCTCGAGCTCGGCGCGGGACTGCGGGGCCACCGTGAGGGTGTTCAGAAACTGCCACTGGGCGCGGGTCAGGCCGTGCTCCTCGAGGCTCTCGGCCACGCGCGCCGCGATCAGGCCCTCGGTGAGGGTGAGCCAGTGCGCCAGGGGCAGGCCAGAGGGGTGCTGGACGGCGGTGTCGTCGTGCGGGATCTCGCTCATAACCCGAGCCTAGCCAGGCCGGGACGGAAGCGGCAGGGGTGGCCACACCCCGCACTAGCATGGGCGGCATGACCGACGCGCAGACCCCCACCGTCCCCACGCCCGAGCAGGACCGCGAGCGGCTCAAGCAGCTCATCCAGGAGCTGGCCGTGGTGCACGGCCGGGTGACCCTGTCCTCCGGCAAGGAGGCGGACTACTACGTGGACCTGCGTCGCGTCACCCTGCACCACGAGGCCGCCCCGCTGATCGGCCGCGTGATGCTGCGCCTGCTCGAGGAGAACGGGATCGGGTTCGACGCCGTGGGCGGTCTCACCATGGGCGCCGACCCCGTGGCCACCGCGATGATGCACCAGGCCGGCGCCGCGGGCCGCGCGCTCGACGCGTTCGTGGTGCGCAAGGCGCAGAAGTCGTACGGCATGGGCCGGCAGGTGGAGGGCCCGAGCGTGGACGGGCGCCGCGTCGTCGTGCTGGAGGACACCTCGACGACGGGCGGCTCCGCGCTCACCGCCGTCGAGGGCGTGCGCAACGCGGGCGGCGACGTCCAGGCCGTGGCCGTGATCGTGGACCGTGCGACCGGCGCCGCCGAGCGCGTGGCCGAGGAGGCGGGGGTGCCGTACCTGTACGCGTTCGGCAAGGACGAGCTCGGCCTCGACTGAGCCTCGGCCGGCCCCGCGCCGCCCGCCTAGAGCCAGTCCGCGCGCTTGAACAGCACGAACAGCGTGAGGGCCACCGCCAGCATGAGTCCCAGGGCGAACGGATAGCCGAACGCCCAGTGCAGCTCCGGCATGTTGACGAAGTTCATGCCGTAGACCGAGCCCACCAGCTGCGGCGCGAAGATGATCGCCGCCCAGGACGAGATCTGCTTGACCTGCTCGTTCTGGGCGATCGACTGCTCGGACAGCCGCTTCGACGCCAGCGTCGAGTCCAGCTCGAGGGCGCTGTGGAGCATCTGGCGCATGGTCGTCACGCGCTCGTTGATCTGGACGGTGTGGTCGTGGACGTCACGCAGGCGGCGCAGGTTCTCCACCTCGAGGCGCGCCTGATCGCTGAGCTCCTCGTCCTCCCAGGCGTGGGCGTCGTCGCGCCGGGGCAGGCCGTCGGCGTCGAGGCGGCGGGTGTCCTCGTGCAGGCGGGTGCGCACCTCCTCCTGGAGCTGTTCCACGATGGACGGCAGCGCGCGGATGGCGTGCTGGAAGTTCAGCACCTCGCGGGAGAGCTGGTAGATGCGCCGGGAGACGTGCCCGTCGCCGGCGAAGACCTGGCCCTCGATCTCCTCGATGTCCTGTTCGAGGCCGTCGGCCACGGGGAAGTAGTCGTCCACGACCCGGTCCAGGATCTCCAGGGTGACCTGCCACGGCCCCATCGCGAGGCGCTCGCGGCCCTCCGTCTCCAGGAACCGACGCACGGCGGCCAGGTCAGGCTCCTCCGCGTGACGCACCGTCACCACGTAGTGCTCGCCGGTGAAGACGCTCAGCTCGCCGAACTCCACGGTCTCGGTGCGGTCGATGTAGCGGGCCGGGTGCAGGACCATGAACGAGTCCTCGCCGTAGCGGTCCAGCTTGGCGCGCTCGCCCCCGGTGAGGGCGTCCTCGACGGCGAGCGGGTGCAGGCGCAGCTCCTCCGCGACCGCTTGGAGCTCGGCCACGTCCGGGCGGTACAGGCCCAGCCAGGCCATGCCGCCGGTGCGCTCGCACTCCTCCCAGGTGTCCTCGAGGGTGGAGGGGGCGTGGACGCGCCGCCCGTCCACGTACACGGCGTTGTCGATCATGCTCACCAGGACATTCTCCCCGACGGTGGCCCCCGGCGTATTCCAGGATGCGCGCGCTACGGTGGCGCCATGAAGACTCCGCGCCATGCCCCGCCCGTCGTCCGCGACGGCAAGACCCTCCTCCCCGCCCACGCCGTCTCCACGGCCCCGGTCACCGCGTTCGGTCTGATCGGCGGCTACCTGACCGCCCGTGAGACCGGCATCCGCCCGCTCGGCGGCGTCGTGCTGGCCGCCGCCGGCCTGTACGCCGGGCGCACGTGGCTGGCCAAGCGTGGGCCCGCCGTCGCCGGTGGCCTGGCCGCCCTGTACCTCGGCGGCTTCGGCGCCTCCCACCCGCTGGCCAAGAAGATCGGTGCGTGGCCGGCGGTGCTCTCCGTGGCCGCGGTGTCCGCCGGGGCCGCCTGGGCGGCCGTCGACCGGTCCGAGGCCGGCCGCTGAGCGAGCCCGCGCCGGCCGAGGACGGCGCCGCGCCCCGCGAGGTCGGCGTCGGCCCGTGGACCGGCCCGTGGCCGGAGGACCCCCGCTACGACCCGGAGCTGCTCGCGCACGGCGACCGCCGCAACGTCCTCGACCGCTACCGCTATTGGCGCCTCGAGGCGATCGTCGCGGACCTCGACGCGCGGCGGCACCCGTTCCACGTCGCCATCGAGAACTGGCAGCACGACCTGAACATCGGCACCGTCGTGCGCACCGCCAACGCGTTCAACGCCGCCGGGGTGCACATCATCGGGCGGCGCCGCTGGAACCGGCGCGGCGCCATGGTCACCGACCGCTACCTGCACGTGCGCCACCACGAGACGGTGGCGGCGTTCACGGAGTGGGCGGCGGGGGAGGGGCTGCCCGTGCTCGGCGTGGACCTGTTCCCCGAGTCGGTGCCGGTGGAGACCTTCGACTTCCCGCGTGCCTGCGTGCTCGTCTTCGGGCAGGAGGGGCCGGGGCTCTCGGCGGAGGTGCGAGCGGCGTCGAGCGCGGTGTTGTCCATCGCGCAGTACGGCTCCACCCGTTCGATCAACGCGGGCGTGGCCGCCGGCATCGCGATGCACGCGTGGATCCGGCAGCACGCGGCCGTCCCCTGAGTCCGGCGCGAGCCAGACGATTCCGCGCTGAAAGGAGCCTCTGGACCGCAGATTCGTCTGGCTCGCGGCGCAGGATGGCGCAGGACCGCGCAGGACCGCGCCGCCGATGACGTGCGGCGTGACGGCGTCAGCCCGCGAAGGGGCGGGCCGGCAGGCCCGTCACCCCCGGGCGGACGGCGAACAGGGCCCCGGCCAGCGGGTCCTCGCCGCGCTCCAGGTTCTCCCAGGAGGTGGTGATGTAGAGGGTGCCGAGGTCGTCGCCGCCGAAGGTGCACGCCGTGGTCTTCTGCACGGGCACCTCGACCACCTCGTCGAGCGTCCCCTCGGGCGTGTACCGGTGGATCTGCCCGTGGCTGATCACGGCCACCCAGATCCCGCCCTCGGCGTCCACGGTGAGTCCGTCCGGCTTGCCCTCCCCGTCGAGCACGTCCACGAGCACGCGCCGATTCGTCAGGCCCTCCTCGCGGGAGTAGTCGAACACGGCCACCTGCCGCGTGGGGGTGTCGTTGTAGTAGGCCAGCGTGCCGTCCGGGCTCCACTCCAGGCCGTTGGACGTCGTCGCGCCGGTCAGCACGACGTCCACCTTGCCGGCGCCGCCGTCGGGTCCGGGGGCGAGCCGGTAGAGGTTCGCGGCGCCGGGGGTCTTGGCGTACGCCATGGTGCCGCAGTGGAACCGGCCGTCCGGGTCGCAGCCGCCCTCGTTCATCCGGATCCCGGCGTCCGCGCCCCACAGCTCGGGCAGCGTCGTCAGCTCGCCCTCGGGCGAGATCAGGGCGAAGCCCCGCTCCACCGCGACGACGGCGCCACCCCCCGCACGCGGGCGCAGCGCGGCGGCCACGTCGCCGACGTGCGTGCGGTCCACCGCGCCGTCGGCGCGCAGGGACAGGACGTCCCCGGCGAGCATGTCCACCCAGCGCAGGCCGCCGCCGGCGGTCACGCCCTCGGCGGCGCTGCCCCACGAGGCGGCCCAGACGGGGCCCTCGCCGTGGTAGGTGATGGGATCGGTGACCTGCTCGGCGCGCATGACTGCTCCTTCGGTGGGCGGGACGGTCCTGGCCCCGACGCTAGCCGAGGCTCAGAACCACCCGCACGAGTCGGCGGTCCAGCGGTCGGCGAGGCTCGCGTCCAGGAACGCCCCCATCCGCGGCAGCGAGGCCACGTGGCCGCCCACGTGGGTCGGGGTGAGGAGCGGGTCGAAACGCACCCGCGCGCCCTCCGCGCACCAGCGGCGGCCCAGGTCGCGGCCGGTGCGGTACGGGATGACGTCGTCCGTGACGGAGTGCGCGATCATCACCGGCACGTCCGGACGGCGGCCCGGTGCGCCGATCCGCTGCTCGGCGAGGATCCCGGCCAGCTCGGCATCGGAGCGGACGAGCTCAGGGAAGTCCTGCCCCGTGTGGGTCAGTGTGGCGGAGTCGAGGTGCGCGTAGGCGAGGCTGCCCACCATGCAGGTCTCGGCCGCGCCGGCGAGGGCCGTCAGGCCGGTCTCGTTGAGATGCGTGGCCGGGTCCACGTCGTACGCGGCGAGCTGCCCGGCCATCGCGTAGAGCAGGAAGGCCGCGTAGAGACCGCCGTCGATCCGGCCCGCGACCTGCACGAGGTCGGCCGGCGGGGCGCCCGCGTAGGCGCCCTTGAGGTCCAGCTCCGGGGCGTACTCCGACGCGAGCTCGGCGGCGGCCGCGGCCGCCCCTCCGCCCTGCGAGTAGCCCGCGAGCGCGACCGGCGCGGTCGCGGTGACGCCCGACCCCGAGACCTGGGCGGCCGCGCGCACCGCGTCGAGGACGGCGTGCGCCTGGGCCTCCCGGACCATGTAGGTGTGCGTGCCCGGGGTGCCCAGGCCCTCGTAGTCGGTGACGACCACGGCGTGGCCGCGGCTCAGCAGGGACGTGATCCCGACGCCCTCGTACTGCACGCCGGTGGAGAGGGTGCGGGAGGGGGCGCAGCGGTCCGCCGCCCCCTGGGTCCCCACTGCGTAGCTGATCACGGGGCGCTCGCCGCCGCCCGTCCACGGGGCGGTGGGGGTCAGCACGGTGCCGGTCACGGCGATGGGTCGGCCCTGGGCGTCCTGCGAGGCGTACATGATGCGCGTGGCGTGCGCCGGCACCTGCACCAGCCGCACCGGGTCCAGGTAGAAGGCGGTGGGCTCGGTGCGGATCAGGGCGCCGGGGGTCGCGGGCACGGTGGCGGGCGGCAGGTAGAAGGGGTCGTCGGCCGAGGCCGCCGCCAGGGTGTCCCGGGCCGCGTTCCAGCGGGCGTCCTCGGCCGTCGTGGCCGGCTGCGAGAGGTCCGCGACGGCGGAGCTCACCTCCGGTGCGTCCGGGGCCGGGGCGGACTCCTGGGCCAGGGCCGCGTGTGGCG
>NZ_JASDCZ010000037.1:0-18767 GCF_030407635.1 Micrococcus sp. APC 4021 | reverse complement strand
GTCCCCACGGTCGCCCCGATCGCGGACGACATCGCGGACCCGACGGCACGCGAGCGCGCCTACCCCCGCACGCCGGTGGCCGGCGTCGCCGCCGTCGGCCGCATCCAGCGGGCCGCCCGCCGCGCCCTGCCGCGGATCACCGCTCCCGTGACGGTCTACCGGTCCGCCCGCGACGCCGTCGTGCCCGCCTCGAGCCACCGGACCCTGGTGCGGGGCCTGCGCCAGGCCCCCGTGGAGGTGGTGGGACTGCCCCGCAGCCGCCACGTCGCCACGCTCGACCACGACCTGCCGCTGCTGATCGACCACGGCCGGAGCGCGGTCGCCGCCATGACGACGCACTGAGTCGCGCCCGGACCCTGCCGCTGCCGGTTGTAGAGTGTGCGTGACACGACTCACACATACTTCCGTTCCGCCGACCACCGGTCGGCGGGACCGACCCAACGCCCGAGGAGTCCCATGCACGAGATCAGCGAGCCGTACCACCCCCGCCTGTCCCCGGAGGCGAACATCACGGACTTCCTGGAACGCCAGGCCACGGAGCGTCCCGACCACGGCCTCTTCGCGGTGCCCGACGCGCAGGACCAGTGGACGGACGTCTCCGCCCGGGACGCCCGCGAGCGCGTGCGGGCCCTGGCCAAGGGGCTGATCGCCGCCGGGATCCAGCCCGGGGAGACGGTCGGGCTCCTGGCCTCCACCCGCCTGGAGTGGACACTGGTCGACTTCGCCATCTGGTATGCCGGCGCGGTCACCGTGCCCGTGTACGAGACCTCCTCCGTCAGCCAGGTGTCCTGGATCATCGAGGACTCGCACGTGCGCGCCGTCGTGACCGGGAACGAGAACCTCGCCAAGACGGTGCGGGACGCGGTGCAGCGCGAGGGCCTGCCGGAGCTGATCGGCCTGTGGACGATGGACCCGGCCGACGGCGCCCCCGGCTCCGGTCTCGAGGCGCTCGTCGCCCTGGGCACGGACGTCACCGATGAGGAGCTCGAGACGCGCCGGTCCTCCGCCGGCCTGGCCGACCTGGCGACCATCATCTACACCTCCGGCACCACGGGCCGGCCCAAGGGCTGCGAGCTCACGCACGAGAACTTCGCGGAGCTCGTCAACCAGACCCTGTCCTCCTCGCTCGGCGACGTCGTCCGCCAGGACACCTCCACCGTGCTGTTCATCCCCCTGGCGCACGTGTTCGCGCGCTTCGTCTCGGTGCTCACCGTCGCCGCGGGCGCACGCTGCGGGCACGTCTCGGACATCAAGCGGCTCTCGGTCTCGCTGCAGACCTTCCAGCCGAGCTTCGTGCTGGCCGTGCCGCGCGTGTTCGAGAAGATCTACAACGCGGCGCTGCTCAACGCGCAGAGCGGCGGCAAGGAGAAGATCTTCCGCCGTGGCGCGGACGTGGCGATCCGCTGGTCCCGGGCGCTGGACTCGGGCCAGATGACGGCGCCCCTGCGGCTGCAGCGCGCGTTCTACTCCGCGCTGATCTACCGCCGGATCCGGACGGCCATGGGCGGCCGGCTCGCGTACGCGGTCTCCGGCGGCGGCCCCCTCTCCACCGACCTGGCGCACTTCTTCCGCGGCGTGGGCGTGACCATCCTCGAGGGCTACGGCCTCACCGAGACGACGGCCCCCATCACCGTGGGCCGGCCGGACCGGCTGAAGATCGGCACGGTCGGACACCCCCTCGGCGGCAACCAGGTGCGGATCGCCGAGGACGGCGAGATCCTCACGCGCGGCACCTCGCTGATGCGCGGCTACCACAACCGGCCGGAGGCGAACGAGGAGGCCTTCGAGGACGGCTGGTTCCGCACCGGCGACCTCGGGGCCCTGGACGACGACGGCTTCCTCACGATCACCGGCCGCAAGAAGGAGCTGCTGGTGACGGCCGGCGGCAAGAACGTGGCACCGGCGATGCTTGAGGACGCGATCCGCAGCGACGCGCTCGTCTCCCAGGTGATGGTGGTCGGCGACGGCAAGCCCTTCATCGCGGCGATCGTCACCCTCGACACCGACACCCTGCCCGCGTGGCTCGCCGCGAACGGGCTGCCGAAGGACCTCGACGTCGCTGCGGCCGCACGCGAGGACGCGGTGCGCCGCCACATCCAGGAGGCCGTGGACAAGGCCAACAGCCTGGTCTCGCGCGCCGAGGGGATCCGGGAGTTCCGCATCCTCGACCGCGACTTCTCCCTGGAGGAGGGCCATGTGACCCCGTCCCTGAAAATGCGCCGGTCGGCGATCATGAAGGACTTCGTCGCGCAGATCGCGGACATCTACGGGGAGCCCGCCCCGCAGAACTGAACGCCCCCTTCGACGACGGCGCCCGGCCCCCGCGGCCGGGCGTCGTCGTCCCCGCGGGTCCGGTCAGAGCAGACCGGAGTCCGGCACGTCCAGGCCCAGCAGCGCGTTCTCGACGACCTCGGTGAGGGCCGGGTGGGGCCAGTACTGGCCCCGCGCGAGCCGGTGGGCGTCGATGCCAAACGCCATGCCGGTCACGAGCGGCTGGATGAGGTTCGCGGCCTCGTGCCCCAGGATGTGCCCGCCCAGGATCCGTCCCGTGGCCTTCTCCGCGACGACGGTGCACACGCCCTCGGTGTCCTCCATGGCCCAGCCGTAGGCGACGTCCCCGAAGGACTGGGTCTTCACCGTGATCGCGTCCGCGCCGTAGTCGGCGAGCGCCTGCTCCACCGTGAGCCCGACGGAGGCCGCCTGCGGATGGGTGAACACGGCCGCCGGCACGGGGCCGAGCGTGTTGGCGCGAAGGTCGTCCGGATGCTCCAGGTTGTGCGCGACGACGCGGGCCTCGTGGTTGGCCACGTGCTTGAGCTGCCACGTGTTGGCGACATCCCCGAGCACGTAGACCCCCTCCACCGGAGCACCGTCGGAGAGTGCGCGCTGATGCTCGTCGCTGGCCAGGACGCCGCCGTCGGTGACGTCCAGTCCCGCGGCGGCGGGGTCGAGGCGGTCCGTGTTGGGCGTCCGGCCGACCGCGATCAGCACCGCGTCCGCCTCGATGGCCTCCTCCACGATGCCGGTCTGCTCCTGGCCCTCCGCGCGATCCAGGTGCGCCCGGACCCAGCCGTCCGCGGCCCGCTCGGCGTCCTCGACCGGTTCGATCCCGGCCGGGGTCCACCCCGTGCGCAGGTCCCACCGCCGGGCCGCGATCTTCGTGAACGTCGTGGACACGGACATGTCGTGCTGCTTGAGCAGCCGGTGGCCGCGGTTGACCTGGACGACCTCGGTCCCCAGCCCGGCGAAGACGGAGGCGAACTCGCAGGCGATGAACCCCCCGCCCACCACGAGCAGCCGCCGCGGCAGCCGATCCATCCGCATCACGGTGTCCGAGGTGTGCACCGACGGCAGGTCCAGGCCCGGGATTGCCGGGAGGGTGGGCCGCGACCCCGCGGCGACCACCACCTGGTCCGCCGTGATCTCCCGGCCCGAGGCGGTGCGCACGCGGCGGGGGCCGACGAAGCGGACCTCCTCCTGGATCACGCTCGTGTAGTCCAGATCGTCCCGGCGGTAGCGGAGCCCGTCGCGGCTGATGCCGTCGATGCGCGTGAAGATGCGGTCCCGGATGGCCGGGAAGTCGGCGCCCGTGAACTCCAGCCCCACCCCGAGGCTCCGGGCCTCGGGGGGCAGTGCGGCCAGGCCGGCCGGGTAGGCGTACATCTTGGTGGGGATGCAGCCGACGTTCAGGCAGGTGCCGCCGAACGTGCCGGAGTCGGCGATCACGACGCTCCGGCCCTTCCAGTGTTCGCTGATCAGGGAGTTCCCCGATCCGGAGCCGATGATGAGCAGGTCGTGGTGTTCAGCAGGGGTGTCCATGCCCTCCAGGATAGGCGCGGGCCCGGACGCGATGGCGTCCGGGCCCGTGGGGCGGCCCGCCGGCGGCGGGCTCACGCGGGGCTCACTCGATCACGAGCAGCAGGTCTCCGCCGTTGACGGGCGTGACGCCCTCCGTGACCACGCGGCGCACGGTGCCCGCGGCCTGGGCCGTGATCGCGGCCTCCATCTTCATCGCCTCGATCGTGGCCACCGCCTGGCCGACCTCGACGGCGTCGCCCTCGGCCACCTGGACGGTGACCGAGCCCGCGAACGGGGCGGCGACGTGTCCGGGGGTGCCGGGGTCCGCCTTCTCCGCGGTCCGCACGGTGGACTCGATCGAGCGGTCGCGGACGGTCATCTGGCGCAGCTGGCCGTTCAGGGTGACCATCACGGTGCGCATGCCCTTCTCGTCCGGCTCGGAGACGGACATGAGGGTGGCGAGCAGCCGCACACCGCGTCCGAGCGAGATGACGTGCTCGCGCCCGGGGACGAGGCCGTAGAGGAAGTCGCGGGTGTGCAGGGTGACGGTGTCCCCGAACTCCTCGCGGTGCGCCTCGAACTCCTTCGTGGGGCCGGGGAAGAGCAGGCGGTTCAGCACCCCGCGGCGGGTCTGTCCGGCCTCGCCGAGGGCGCTCGAGTCCTCCGCGGAGATCTCCACCATGCCCGCGCCCTCGCGGCGACCCTGGAGGGCCTTGGTCCGGAAGGGCTCCGGCCAGCCGCCGGGCGGGTCGCCGAGCTCGCCGCGCAGGAAGCCGATCACGGAGTCCGGGATGTCGAACTCCTGCGGACGCTCCGCGAACTCCTTCGGGTCCACGCCGGAGCCGACCAGCTGCAGCGCCAGATCGCCCACCACCTTGGAGGACGGGGTGACCTTGACGAGGTGGCCGAGCAGGTCGTCGGCCGCGGCGTACATCGACTCGATGGCCTCGAACCGCTCCCCCAGGCCGAGCGCGATCGCCTGCGTGCGCAGGTTGGACAGCTGGCCGCCCGGGATCTCGTGGTGGTACACGCGGCCGGTCGGGGCGGGCAGCCCCGCCTCGAAGGGCGCGTACGCCGAGCGGACGGACTCCCAGTAGGGCTCCATCGCGGTGGCGGCCTCGAGGCCGAGACCGGTGTCCCGCTCCGTGTGCTCGAGCGCCGCCACCAGGGCGGACAGCGGCACCTGGCTGGTGGTGCCCGCCATGGACGCGGTGGCCGCGTCGACGGCGTCCACGCCGGCCTCCGCCGCTGCGAGCAGGGTGGCCAGCTGACCGCCGGCGGTGTCGTGCGTGTGCAGGTGCACGGGCAGGTCGAACTCGGCGCGCAGGGCGGTGACCAGCTCGCGCGCCGCGGCGGGCCGCAGCAGGCCCGCCATGTCCTTGATCGCCAGGACGTGGGCGCCGGCGTCGACCATCCGGCGGGCGAGGCCCAGGTAGTAGTCGAGCGTGTAGAGCGTCTCCTGGGGATCCGTCATGTTGCCCGTGTAGCACAGGGCCGCCTCGGCCACGGCGGTGCCCGTGGCACGCACCGCCTCGATGGCCGGGGTGATCTGCTCGACGTCGTTGAGCGCATCGAAGATGCGGAACACGTCGACGCCGGACGCCGCGGCCTCGGCCACGAACGCGTCCGTCACCTCGGTGGGGTACGGCGTGTAGCCCACCGTGTTGCGGCCGCGCAGCAGCATCTGGATCGGGATGTTCGGCAGCTCCGCGCGCAGCAGCTCGAGGCGCTGCCACGGGTCCTCGTGGAGGAAGCGCAGCGCGACGTCGTACGTCGCCCCGCCCCAGGCCTCCACCGAGAGCAGCCCCGGCAGGGTGTGCGCGACGGCGGGGGCGGCGGCCAGCAGGTCGCGCGTGCGGACGCGGGTGGCCAGCAGGGACTGGTGGGCGTCGCGGAACGTGGTGTCCGTGACGGCCAGCGCGGTCTGCTCGCGCAGGGTGCGGGCGAAGCCCTCGGGGCCCTGCTCCAGCAGCACCTGACGCCAGCCGCGCGGGGGCACCGCGTCCTCGTTCCGGCTCGGGCCGTCGAAGGGCGAGCGGTCCGGCTCCTGGTGCTTGTCGCCCGGGTGCTCGGGGAGGCGGTCGCGAGGGTCGATGCCCTCGACGCGCGGGCCGTGCGGCTGGTTGACGGTGACGTCCACGAGATACTGCAGGGCCTTGGATCCGCGGTCCTGGGAGCGGTTCACCGTGGCCAGCTCGGGGTGCTTGTCGATGAAGTCCGTGGCGACGTCGCCGCTGAGGAACTGCGGGTCGTCCATCACGTTCATCAGGAACGGGATGTTGGTGGCCACGCCGCGCACGCGGAACTCTGCCAGGGCGCGGCGCACGCGGCGCACCGCCGTGGCGTAGTCGCGTCCGCGGCAGGTGAGCTTGACCAGCATGGAGTCGAAGTGGGGGCTGATCTCCGCACCGGCGTAGATGGTGCCGCCGTCGAGGCGCACACCGGAGCCGCCGGCCGAGCGGTAGGCGGTGATGGTGCCGGTGTCCGGGCGGAAGCCGTTGGCCGGGTCCTCGGTGGTGATGCGGCACTGGATGGCGAAGCCGCGGACCTGGAGGGCGTCCTGGGTGATGCCCAGCTCGGGCAGGGTGGCGCCGGCGGCGATGCGCAGCTGCGCGCCCACCAGGTCGACGTCCGTGACCTCCTCGGTCACGGTGTGCTCCACCTGGATGCGGGGGTTCATCTCGATGAACACGTGCTGGCCCGCACGCTCGCCCGCCGTGTCCACGAGGAACTCGACGGTGCCCGCGTTGACGTACCCCATCTCCTTGGCGAAGGCGACGGCGTCCCGGTGCAGGGCCTGCCGGATCTCCTCGTCCAGGTTCGGGGCCGGGGCCATCTCGATGACCTTCTGGTGGCGGCGCTGGAGCGAGCAGTCCCGCTCGAAGAGGTGCACGACGTTGCCCTCGCCGTCGGCGAGGATCTGCACCTCGATGTGCCGCGGCCGCAGGACGGCCTGCTCGAGGAACACGGTGGGGTCGCCGAAGGCGGTGTCCGCCTCGCGCATCGCGGCCTCGAGGGAGCCGCGCAGGTCCTCGCGGCGCTCGACGCGGCGCATGCCGCGGCCGCCGCCGCCGGCGACGGCCTTGACGAAGATGGGGAAGCCGATCTCCTCGGCCTGCTCCAGGAGCCACTCGACGTCGGCGCTCGGGTCCGAGGAGGCCAGGGTGGGGATGCCCGCGCGCTTGGCCGCGCGCAGGGCCTCGACCTTGTTGCCGGTCAGCTCGAGGACGTCGGCGGGCGGGCCGACGAAGGTGATCCCGTTCTCGGCCGCGGCGCGGGCCAGGCCGGCGTTCTCCGACAGGAAGCCGTAGCCCGGGTAGATCGCGTCGGCCCCGGCGTCCTTGGCCACGCGGATGATCTCGTCCACGTCGAGGTAGGCGCGCACGGGGTGGCCCTCGTCGCCGATGCGGTAGGCCTCGTCCGCCTTCTGGCGGTGGATCGAATTGCGGTCCTCGTAGGGGAAGACGGCGACGGTGCGGGCGCCCAGCTCGTAGCAGGCGCGGAAGGCGCGGACGGCGATCTCGCCGCGGTTGGCCACCAAGACCTTGGAGAAGACGGCGCCGGCTCCGGTCGACCCGGCCGCGTCCTCTGGAGGGGTGAAGTTCTCGACAGGTGCGGTCATGGTTGGGAGTGTGTCACACCGCGCCGGAGTTCCGCCTCGTGTCGCGCACACTCACCGCTGCGAGACGAAAGATGACTGACTCGGCCCTCCGGGGCGCCCCGGGGTGGAGGGTCAGGCGGAGCGGCGGGCCCGACGCCGCCCGGCCAGCTCGTCCCCCGGCTCGGGGCCGTCGACCACGCTCTCGCGGGGCAGCTCGGCGAGGCTGCCCTCGACCTCGCGCCACACGCGGCCGACGGCGATCCCGAAGACGCCCTGGCCGCCCTGGACGAGGTCCACGACCTCGTCCGCCGAGGTGCACTCGTACACCGAGGCGCCGTCGCTCATCAGGGTGATCTGCGCCAGGTCCTCGACACCCCGCTCGCGCAGGTGGCCCACGGCGGTGCGGATCTGCTGGAGCGAGACGCCGGTGTCCAGGAGGCGCTTGACCACCTTGAGGACGAGGATGTCGCGGAACGAGTAGAGCCGCTGGGAGCCGGAGCCGGAGGCGCTGCGGACCGTGGGGACCACGAGGTCCGTGCGGGCCCAGTAGTCGAGCTGGCGATAGGTGATGCCGGCGGCCTTGCACGCGGTGGGACCGCGGAAGCCGACGTCGTCGCCCCGGGTCGCGCCCTCGTCGAAGAGCGTGCCCTGGGTGCCGAGCGCGGGGGGCCGGCCAGGACCTGCAGTGGGTGTCACGGGGAACCTCCTGGTGCGGGGCCCCCGGTGCGGGAAGGGGACGCGACCGTCATGTGCCGCCGGTGACCGTGGCGGCGCTCCCCGGTGACCGTGGGGAGGACGACGGAGGCGCCCCGGGTGGCGGGGCCCTCTTCCCCTCGAAGGTACGCGCGGGTCCGGGGGCGGTCAACGAAGCTGGCGGCGCGGCCGCGCCGTGTCGCGCCGGCTCCGCTCAGGCGAAGTCCTCGGGGCGCACCGTGTCCAGGAAGTCGCGGAAGTCCTCGACGGCGCGCTCCTGGCCGGCGTCCTCCTCCCCCGTCCGCGCCGGCATGCCGGCGTCCGCGAGCACGGCGGGGCTGCCGAGCACGGGGGCGTCGGCGCGCAGGGCGACCACGACGGCGTCCGACGCGCGGGCGTCGACCCGGGCGCCCGTGGAGAGCACGAGCTCGGCGTGCACGACCTCGTCCCGGACCTCGGTGAGCCGCACCCGCACGACCTCGGCGCCCAGGGCGCCGACGGCGGCCAGGAGCAGCTCATGGGTGAGGGGCCGGGGCGCGCGGACGCCCTCGAGCGCGAGCGCGGCGGCGGCGGCCTCGGGCGCACCCACCCACAGGGGGACCATCGTGCGGCCGGGCGGATCCACCAGCAGGATCACGTGGTGCTGCTCGGGCAGCTCGACGCGCACGCCGAGCACGGAGAGCGGCACGTCGCCGACGTCGTCGGCGGGCACGGGGCGCGGCTCAGTCATCCCACTGCTCCAGCCCCTCGGCCACGAGGGCCGCATGCAGCCGCAGGCTGGCCTGCGCGATCTCCCGTGCCGAGCGGGCCACGCGGGGGCGGGTGCCGGCGTCGCGGCGGGCCTGCAGCGGGGCGACGGCGCGCTCCACCAGGCCCAGTTCGCGGTCGGCCGCGGCCCGCAGCGGGCGGAGGTGCCGGGGCTCCAGGCCGTGGCCCGCGAGCACGACGGCGGCCCGGGCCACGTCCATCGCGTGGCTCGGGTAGCCGCCGTCGGGATCGACGGGCAGGAGCGAGTACTGATCCAGCTCGGCCAGCAGCTCCTCGCCCGCACCGGATTCGGCGGCGAGCTCGGCGCGGGTCCACGACCGGCGACCCCCGGCGACCTCGCGGCCGAGCCGCTCCGCGTCCGAGGACGCCGGGACCGCCGCGGTTCCGGGCAGGCCGGTGGGGCGTTCGCCGCGGTCCAGCGCGGCCAGGTGGTCGGCGATGACCTTGAGCGGCAGGAAGTGGTCGCGCTGCAGGGCGAGGACGAACCGGAGCCGGTCCACGTCCCCGGGCCGGAAGCGCCGGTAGCCGGCGGGAGTCCGCTCGGGCAGGACGAGGCCGCGGTCCTCCAGGAAGCGCACCTTGGACGCGGTGACGCCGGGGAATTCGGCTTCGAGGGCGGCCACGACCTCGCCGATGCCCAGCCGGCCCGCAGGGCGGGCGGCGGGGACGGCGTCGGGTCGCGGGCGCGGATCGGTCACGGGGATGACGGCTCAGCCCCGCGCCGGCCCGGCGTAGTACGTGAGCCGGTACTTGCCGATCTGCACGTGCATCCCGGAGCGCAGCAGGATCTCGTCCACGCGGTCGTGGTTCACGAAGGTGCCGTTGAGGGAGTTCAGGTCCACGAGCCGGTGGCCGCCGTCCTCGGCCCGGAACTCCGCGTGACGACGGGAGACGGTGACGTCGTCGAGGAAGATGTCCGCGTCCGGGTGGCGCCCCACGGAGACCACGTCCTCGTCCAGCAGGAAGCGGGCCGACTGGTCCGGGCCCTCGTGGGCGAGCAGCAGCGCGGAACCGGCCGGGAGGGCGCGGATCGCGTCCGACTCCTCACGGGTGAGGTCCGCCGAGACCAGCGGCGCCAGCTCGGTGAGGTTGATGGCGGAGGTGGACAGGTCCGGTTCACGTCCGGGCTGGTTCATGGGGTGCTCCTGTGCGGGGGCCGGCGCCGCGGCGCCGGAGGGAGAGACGAAGGGGACGCCGTCGCCCCGCCGGCCGGCGGCGGGGCGACGGCGGACGGGGCTCAGCTGGTGTGCGAGGCGTAGCCCTCGGCGTCCATGAGGCCCTCGAGCTGGGCCTCGTCCGCGAGGGTGATCTCGAACAGCCAGCCGCCCTCGTAGGGGGCGGAGTTGACCAGGCCGGGCTCGCCGTCGAGCTCGTCGTTGACGGCGGCCACGGTGCCGGAGACCGGGGCGTAGATGTCCGAGACGGACTTCGTGGACTCGACCTCGCCCACCGCGGTGCCCGCGGTGACCTCGGTGCCGACCTCCGGCAGGTCCACGTACACGACGTCACCCAGCGCATCCTGGGCGAAGTCGGTGATGCCCACGCGGACCGTGCCGGCGGCACCGGCCTCGGCGATCCACTCGTGCTCGGCGGAGTACTTCAGGCCTTCGGGGATGGAGCTCATGGAGTGCGCGTCCTTTGTGTGGTCGGGAGGGATGACGTCGTCTCGCAGACTACCGAGCGGCGCGTGATTCGCGCCACTGGCGTGCTCAGAGCACGCCGCGCATGCCGCGACGCACCGGCTTGGCGATGGCCAGCACGATCAGGCCCACGCCGAGGGTGACCGCACCGATCGTGCCGAAGTAGCCCACCTCGTTCTGCTCCGAGTAGGAGCCGGCCAGGGAGCCGGCCAGGGCCGTGCCCAGGGCGACGGACAGGTTGTACAGCGACACCATCATCACCGGGAAGCTGCGCGGGGCGACCTTGGTGGCCAGGGAGAGGCCCACCGGGGAGACGAGCAGCTCGCCCATGGTGCAGACGAAGAGGATCAGCGTCAGCCACAGCAGCGGCACGGCGGCGACGTCGGCCACCGGGATGAACAGCAGGAAGGCGATGCCGATCAGGACGATGCCGATGCCGAACTTCACCGGGGTGGCGGGCTGGCGGGTGCCCAGCTTGGTCCACAGCGCGGCGAACACCGGGGCGAACACGATGATGAAGATCGGGTTGATGGAGTTGACCCACTCCATGGGCATGAGCCAGCCGAACAGGTTCCGGTCGAGGCGGTGCTCGGAGTACAGCGCGATCACGGTGAACTGCTGCTGGAAGAGGGCGAAGAACACGGACGTGCCGATGAACAGCGGGATGAACGCCTTCACGCGCGAGCGCTCCTCCTCCGAGACCTTCGTCGAGGTCAGCAGGACCGCGAAGATCGCGATGGCCGCGACGGCGGCGAGCACGACGACGGCGTCGGAGAGGTTGCCCAGGGTGATGACGTCCGTGAGGAACAGGGCCACGACGACGGCGACCATCCCCAGGCCGATCAGGCCCCAGCGGCCGTACTGCGACCGCGGCAGCGGATCCGGGACCCGGTGCACGTCCGTGGGCAGGTTCTTGCGGGTCAGGGCGTACTGCGCCAGGCCGATGGCCATGCCGGCGGCGGCGAGGCCGAAGCCCACGTGGAAGCCCATCGTGTCGCGTGCCAGGCCGGTGAGCAGCGGGCCGAAGAGGGCGCCGATGTTCACGCCCATGTAGAAGATGGAGAAGCCGGCATCGCGCTTGGGGTCCTCGCGGGAGTACAGGGAGCCGACGAGGTTCGTGGCGTTGGCCTTGAGGCCGCCCGAACCGACGGCGACGAGCACGAGGCCCAGGGTCAGGCCCGGGACGCCCGGGACGAGGGCCAGCGCGATGTGGCCCAACATGATCCCGACGGCGCTGACGAACATGGTGCGCTCGGAACCGAGCAGGCGGTCGGCGACCCAGCCGCCGAGGATGCAGAACACGTACACCATGCCGCCGTAGGCGCCGACGATGCCCGTGGCCACGGCCGGGTCGATCCCGAGGCCGCCCTCCGCGGCGGTCCAGGACATGTAGTACACGAGCATCGCCTGCATGCCGTAGAAGGAGAAGCGCTCCCACAGCTCCACGGAGAACAGGTTCGCCAGCGGGCCGGGCTGGCCGAGGAACGGGCGGCCGCGCCAGTCGGGGGTGGCGTCGTCGGGACGGGTGGCCGTCGACGCCGCCACGCGGGCGGACGGCTCGACGTCGGGCACGCGGCCCGCGAGAGGATTCTGGGGATTTTCCACCGATCTACTGTCCTCCCCTGAGGGAGCCAGAGCAAACTCCCCGCCCGATGACGCCGATCACATCCGCGGCCCGGGCGGCGTCCGTCCTAGAGTGGAGGCCGTGTCCGTCACCTCCGAGATCGCCCGTGCCCGCTCGCTCATCCGTGTGGTCCCCGACCATCCCAGCCCGGGCGTGGCCTTCCAGGACATCACGCCCCTGCTCGCCGACGCCCGCGCCCTGAGGGCGTGTGTTGAGGCCCTGGTGGCGCCGTTCGAGGGACGCTTCGACCTCGTGGCCGGCCTCGAGGCCCGCGGGTTCCTGCTCGCCGGGGCGGCCGCCGTCCTGACCGGCACCGGCCTCGTGCCGCTGCGCAAGGCCGGGCGCCTCCCGGCTCCCGCGGCCCGTGCGGACTACACGCTGGAGTACGGGACCGCGAGCATCGAGGTCTCCGAGGACCTGCGGGCCGGGTCACGGGTGCTCCTGCTCGACGACGTCCTCGCCACGGGCGGCACCCTCGCCGCCGGCCGGCGGCTCATCGAGGCGCGGAGTGCGGAGGTGGTGGGCGCGGCCTGCCTGCTGGAGCTCACGGCCCTCGGCGGCCGGGCCGTCGTGCCGGACACGCACGTGCTGTTCGCGGCCTGAACCGCCCCGCCCGACCGACGGAGAGTGGCGGACCAGGCTGCTCCGCGCCGGGTACGACGAAGCCGGAGCCCCGAACTGCTGAACTCCGGCTTCGTCGACGTGGTCGGGCTAGCGGGATTTGAACCCACGACCTCTTGACCCCCAGGCGTCCAGACCGTTCATACTTCTCCGAAAATGCGACGTGACGGCGTAGCCGAGCTCCAGATGCTCGGCCGCGTAGTCGGCCGGGATCACGACGGAGCCACCTCGCTTCCGGCCAGCACGGCGGAGGGCGAGGGAGTCGTCGTCGCGGACGTCGGTGACCGTCCACCTGTTGCTGTTGCTGACCCAGCCACGCCCGGAGCGCAGGCGCCGGTCGTTGTGTCGGGTGATGACGGTGTCCCCGGCGGCGGCGCGGGTGCCGTCGTGCAGTTCGACTTCGCGGAGGGCGTTCACGATGCCGTCAAGGATCAGCTCGGCGCGGGCTCGCCGGTTGAGGGCGAGCACGGCTTCGTTGGAGTCGGCCACGAGCACCGCCGCCCGCCCGGCCAGCGTGTCGGCGCGCCACGCCCGGTAGGCGACTTCGACCATCGCCTCGCTGTCGCCTTCGGCGATGCGGCCGTGGTCCGCGTAGGCGTTGATGACGCTGGTGTCGCCGTGGCGCAGGCCGAGGGAGGCAGTCTTCTCCCAGGCGTGGGCGAGGCGGTGCACGGCGGTGAGCTCGGGGGCGTCATCCCGGTCGTGGACGAGCATCGCGTAGGCGCCGGCCGCGGTCGGCAACTGGAGCTGAGCGTAGTCCCCGACGACCAACGTCTTCGCCCCGGCCGCGGTGGCGAGGGCGGTGATGCGGTCGAGGGCGAGGGTGCCGGCCATCGACGCCTCATCGACGACGACGAGCTGCCCCCGGCGGAACGTGGCCCCGGTGCGGTCGTGGGTGTCCAGCCACTTCGCCGTGTTCTCGGCGGCAATCCCGAGGTCGTCGGCGAGGACGTGCGCCGCGACCGCGGACGGAGCGAGGCCGACGACAGAGCCTCGGCCGTGCTCGTGCTCCCACGCTCGGCGCAGCGCGTTCATCGCCGTCGTCTTCCCAGCCCCGGCCGGCCCTACGAGCACGTCGATCATCCGGCCTGACAGCGCGATCCTCGCCAACGCGTCCGCCTGGTCCGGGCCGAGGGTGCGGCCCTCCCGGTCGGGCCGGGCCGTGATCCGCTCTACCGTCGCCAACGGCACGGTCGGGCCGGTAGTGGTGCGGGCGCGCTCGAGGAGGCGGTCTTCGGCCGCCAGCAGAACCTCGGAGGAGAACACGGCCGAGTGCTTCGGCCGGAACACTGATGTGCCATCCGGGCGGCGGAACGCCGCGGGGCTCGAAGCGAGCTCGGGCGGGGTCAGCCGCAGCGACACGGACTCGGCGGCGTCGACCACGAGGCCGACGATCGCTTCCCGGTCTTCGGTGGAGGCGAACCTGTAGCCGGTGGTCTGCCGGGCGGCCTCGGCCATCAGGTTCTGAGCCGCCCCCTTCATTCGGTCCGGACGTTCTGTGAGTCGTCGGTTTCCATTTGATGGGTGCACTGCCGAGCGTACTCGGCTGGGGTTAGGTAGCCGAGCGAGGAGTGCCGGCGGTGGTGGTTGTACTCGTCCTTCCAGTCGCCGATGATGACCTGTGCGTGCAGCAGCGAGTAAAAGCTGTTGATGTTGAGGCACTCGTCGCGGATCCGGCTGTTGAACGACTCGACGTACCCGTTGCGCCACGGCGAGCCCGGAGGGATGTAGGACAGGCCGGTGCGGGTGCCGGCCCAGTCGGCCATCGCCTCGCTGATGAACTCCGGCCCGTTGTCCGACCTGAGCACCGCCGGGGCGCCCCGGGCGGCGACGAGGTCCTCGAGGTGGGCGGTGAGTCGGTCGGCGGTAATCGAGCGCTCCACGAGCCCGCCGATGCACTCCCGGGTGTGTTCGTCGACGATCGAGCAGATCTTGATCGGTCGTCCGTGCTCGTCGGCGTCGAACTGGAAGTCCACCGCCCACACCACGTTCGGCGCGTCCGCCGTCGGCGCGTCGACGGTCGAGGACCCGACGCGCTTGCGTCGACGCCGCTGCGGGACCCGGAGCCCTTCGTCACGCCACAGGCGTTGGATCTTCTTGTGGTTCACCACCCACCCCTCGGCGCGGGCGTCGTGATACGCCCGCCGATACCCGTAGCGGGGATGGTCCTTCGCCCAGGCGCGCAGCCACTCCCTGAGCGCCCGATCCGGGTCCGCGACCGTGTCGCCCTTGAGCGGTCGCCGGTACGCGGAGCGGCTCAGCCCGACCAGACGGCACGCCATCCGTTCGCTCACCCGCAACTTGCGCTTGAGGTGATCGACGGCGGCGCGGCGCCTGTCCGGGCTTAGAAGTTTCCCTCAGCCAGCTCCTTGAGCGCGGCCTTCTCCAGCTCCGCTTCCGCGAGCAGACGCTTCAGGGTCGCGTTCTGCTTCTCCAGCTCCTTCAGGCGCTTTGCGTCGTCGGCCTTGAGGCCGCCGTACTGGTTCCGCCACCGGTAGTACGTCTGCTCGGACACCCCGAGCTCCCGGCACACCGCCGCGACGTCCTGACCATCGGCGAGCATCCTGTCGGCCTGCCCGAGCTTACGGACGACCTGCTCGGGGGTGTGACGCTTCCTGCTGTTCGTCATGATCTGACCAGTCTCCCTGCCCGCGACCGCGGGCAACAGGACGACTCTCATAACGACTGGACCTACGAAACGGGGTCAGCCCAGGGGAGACCTTTGCGTGGTGCGCCATCTCGCTGCCCTGGTCCCTTACCAGCGAGGTCTGCATCATCCGGGGCAGCTCGGTGAAGTACTCGATCACCGCGTCCGCGGGGGCCCTCGGCGTGTTTCGAGGGCAGGGCGAGCGGGCCGGTGAACCCGCTCATCCGCTCCACCAGCGTCGCCGCGCACGAGGACCCGTTCTTCCCGATGATCAGGTCGCCCTCCCAGTGCCCGGGTACCCGCCGCTTCGCCGCGTCCTCGCCACGCTCCGCGATCGGGACCATCCCCACGATCGGCCCGCCTCGGGAGCGGCCGTGCGTGCGGGGCCGGCGCTTGGTCCGTTTGGACTGCAAGAAGATCCCACGCTTGGCGAGTTCTCCGCGGGGGATCGCGTAGATGTACTGGTAGATCGCTTCTCCGCTGACGGTGCGGCCCTGAGCGTCGGGAGAGTTCGCCATGCGTTCAACGGTCGGGTCTGCGGCCTCCAGACGCAAGCGACCCGCGATCTCGTTCGGCATCCATGACGCTGCGAGGTCGGCGTTGACGCGGGCCTCGAGTACCGGGTCCTTTGCCACTTTCCGGACCTGTGGGCGAGAGCGCTGGCGTTGCGCTTTCACGTCCGCGGTCACGGCTTGATAGCCGCGCGTCTTCGTCGAGTTCGGTCGAAGCTCTCTGGAGACCACCGAAGGGCATCTACCCAGGTGAGACGCGATCTTCCGGACTCCCCACCCGGCCTTCGATCCCGTCGAGATCTCCATCCGCTCCGTGAACGTGAGTCGCCGCCGCACCATCCCAGGCCTCCTCGCCTCGAGCCCCCACCGACCGGGAGTGTTGCTACGACGCTATGACACCACCAACCGACAGTCATCTCTTGCCGATTTACATTCAGCCGACGACCTGAATGAAGCCAGCAGCCGAATGCACTCGACGGTCTACGTCGAAGTCGTGGTCTGGTCCAGGTCTCGGCGTCCCTTGCGGAGCCCGATTTCGTAGGCTGTAAAGGAAATGAGCGTCAGTGCGATTAACGGCAGCACGAACCACGCCATGGCTACGGTGAATCCCTCCAGTGCATCGTGCGCTGTGGCAGCCAGCACAAGGTATCCGGTGTAGGCGGCGTACAAAACCACGAACAAGCCGCCCTCCCAACGCGCCACCGCGAAGCCCGTGAACGCGATCGGCAGTAGTGCCACTGCGGCCGCCAGCATTACTGGGATATCGAAGGCCACTGCGGCGCCGGATACGGGAATGCCCTCAAGAGAGATGAGCGCGGTTAGTCCTAGCACTACCCCTATGTTGAAGATATTGCTGCCGACCACGTTGCCCACCGCTAGGTCGCGTTCACCGCGACGCACGGCAATGATGGACGTCGCCAGCTCGGGCAGCGATGTCCCGACAGCCACAACGGTCAGTCCGACCACGAGGCTGCTTACGCCCAACGTGGTGGCTATGTTCACTGCTCCTTCCACGAGCAGCGTGGCACCGGCGACCAGCAACGCGACCCCCAGCAGCACAAAGAAGAGCGACCTGCTGACCGAGGCGCCTAGCGCAGCCCCTTCCTCGTCGGCTGGATCGACGGTTGCCGAATCTCCTGTCCCTTCCCGGGCATTCACCGCGGTCTTGGCGTCCCGCCGACTAATCACCACGGACATTATGGTGTGGACCACCACACCGAAAAATAGTATCAGCCCGTCCACCGCACTGATCCTCCCATCCAGGGACACAAGGAGCAGTAGAACTGACAAGACGACCATCAGGGGCAGGTCAAAGCGGATCAGCCTCCGCTTTACAGCGAGGGGAACGACCAGCGCGGACAGTCCCAGGATGAGCAGGACATTAATGATGTTGCTGCCAACCGCATTGCCCACGGCAAGCCCCGGTTCATCACGCAGTACAGCACCGACGCTCACTGCGAACTCGGGTGCCGACGTCGCCGCTGACACTACGGTGAGACCGATCACCAATGACGAAATCCCGAAACGTCCAGCCAGTGCTGACGCCCCACGCACCAAAAATTCCCCACCCAAGACCAGCAGCACCAGTCCGGCCACGATCCGTCCAATATCAAGCGCATCCATGAGTAGGAGTGTACGGACCACAGTTCAGGCCCTGCCACGAGCACCCGCTGACCTCGAGATTTCACTGGGGTGTGGTCTCGACGGGTGGGCGTCATAGAGAAAGGTGCTCCTGGCCTGGGATGATACGGGGTGTCGAGTCTCGTAATCCCTGGCCGGAAGGAGCACCTTTCAGGTGTCCCACCCTACCGTGTTCTTCTACCCCCGCCCGCGTGTGGACGTCGCTGAGGTCCCGGCGGCCTCGCATGCGGGCGCGGTGCTGCTGACCGACACGATCCACGCCACCGGCCTCGCCTCTTCGCTGCGTGAAGCGTTGGGTTCATGGACGAAACCGCTGGCCGAGCATCACGCCTCCAAGGTCCTGCTGGACCTCGCGATGACTCTCGCGGTGGGCGGGGAGGTCGCCCGTGACACCGACCTGCTGCGGTGCGAGCCGGGCCTGTTCGGTGACGTCGCCTCGGCCCCAACGATCTCCCGCACGCTCACCACCCTCGCTGAGGACGCGCCCGCCGTGATGACCGCGATCGCCAGGGCTCGCAGGACCGCGCGCGAGCAGGCCTGGGCCCTGGCCGGCGAGCATTCCCCGGCCGAGGGGACGAGCGCGAAGACCCCGCTGGTCATCGACCTCGACGCCACCCTGATCAACGTCCACAGTGAGAAGGAGCAAGCCGCCCCGACGTTCAAACGCGGCTTCGGCTACCACCCTCTGTACGCGTTCCTGGACCACGGCAGCGAAGGAACCGGGGAACCGCTCGCGATCCACCTTCGCCCCGGCAACGCGGGCTCGAACACCGCCAGCGATCACATCGCCGTCACCCGTCTGGCCCTTGCGCAGCTCCCACCGGCCCTGCTGGGCCGGGGCGGGCGGGGATCGAAAAAGGTCCTGATTCGCACCGACGGGGCCGGCGGCCCCAAGGACTTCGCGGGCTGGCTGGAGCGGCAGCGTCTGGCCTACTCAGTCGGGTTCACCCTCCCCGCGAACACTCCTGACCTGTTGGAACGTATTGATGAGGCGAAGGCGTGGACTCCTGCCTACGACACCGACACCGAAGGGATCCGCGATGGGGCATGGGTCGCGGAACTGACCGGACTACTGGACCTGCCCGGGTGGCCCCCGGAATGCGGGTAACCGTAAGGAAGGAACGCCCCCACCCCGGAGTGCAGCTGGTCAAGCCCCTCGTGATGGTGTAGCGGTCTGATCCTTCATGGGGGTCAGGCGCTGAGGCCGAGGTTGAGTTCGGTG
>NZ_JASDCZ010000036.1:0-18802 GCF_030407635.1 Micrococcus sp. APC 4021 | reverse complement strand
TTCCGGGGTGGGCGGGTCGATGGACGAGGGGCGCTCAGAGGCCCTGCCAGGACGGCTTGGCCTCCCACATGTGGCGGTACTCCCCCGCGAGCTCGAGTCGCCCGGCGGCGGCCTCGTCCACGAGGACGGTCACATGCGGGTGCAGCTGCAGGGCCGTGACCGGCCAGCGCGCGCTCACGGGGCCCTCCACGAGCTGCCGCACCGCCTCGGCCTTGCCCTCGCCCCGGGCCAGCAGGACCAGGTGTCGGGCGTCGAGGATCGTGCCCACGCCCTGGGTGAGGCAGTGGGTCGGGACCTGGTCGAGGTCGCCGTCGAAGAAGCGGGCGTTGTCCCGCCGGGTCTGCTCGGCGAGCACCTTGATGCGCGTGCGGGAGGCGAGGGAGGAGCCGGGCTCGTTGAACGCGATGTGCCCGTCCGTGCCCACGCCGAGCAGCTGCACGTCCACGCCGCCGGCCTCGCGCAGCGCCTCCTCGTAGGCGGCGCAGGCGCCCGGGACGTCCGCCGCCCCGCCGTCCGGACCGTGCACGGCCTCCGGGGCGATGTCCGTGCGCACGACGAACTCCCGCTCGATCACGGTGCGGTAGGACTCGGGGTGTCCCGCGGGCAGGCCGACGTACTCGTCCAGCAGGAACGCGCGGCAGGAGCGCAGGGACAGCTCCCCGTCCCGGACCCGGCGGGCGAGCTCGTCGTAGACGGGCAGGGGCGAGGAACCGGTGGCCAGCCCCAGGACGGCCTCGGGACGGGCCGCCACGTGGGCGGCCACCGCGTCCGCGCCGTGCCGGCCCAGGGCGGCGGCATCGGGCAGGATGACGACCTCCATCAGCGCGCCTCCCGCCCGGGACGCGGCGGGGTTCCCCCGGCCCGGGCGTCGGTCTCGTGCATGCTCATCCTCTGCTCGTCTCGGCGTGCGGGCCGACCGGCCCTCAGCCCAGGTAGGCGCCCTCGGCGGCCGAGTGCACCAGCTTGGCGTACTTGCCCAGCACGCCCGTGGTGAACTTCGGCTCCACCGGCTTCCAGGACTCGCGGCGGGCGGCGAGCTCGGCCTCGTCCACGAGCAGGTCCATGGTGCGTCCGGCGATGTCCACGCGGATGCGGTCGCCGTCCTGCACCAGGCCGATCGGCCCTCCCTCGGCGGCCTCGGGAGCGATGTGGCCGATGCACAGGCCGGTGGTGCCGCCGGAGAAGCGCCCGTCGGTGATCAACAGGACGTCCTTGCCCAGGCCCGCCCCCTTGATGGCGCCGGTGATCGCGAGCATCTCGCGCATGCCCGGGCCGCCCTTCGGGCCCTCATAGCGGATGACCACGACGTCGCCGGCGGCGATGGTCCCGTCCTCGAGGGCGTCCATGGCGGCGCGCTCACGGTCGAAGACGCGCGCGGTGCCCTCGAAGACGTCCGCATCGAAGCCGGCGGACTTCACGACGGCGCCCTCCGGGGCCAGCGAGCCGTGGAGGATCGCGATGCCGCCGTTGGGGTGCATCGCGTCGTCCATGGTGCGGATGACCTTGCCGTCCACCGGGTCCGGATCGAGCGCGGCCAGGTTCTCGGCGAGCGTCTTGCCGGTGACGGTGAGGGTGTCCCCGTGCAGCAGGCCCTCGTCCAGCAGGGCCTTCATGACCACCGGGACGCCGCCGATGCGGTCCACGTCCGTCATGACGTACTGGCCGAACGGCTTGAGGTCGGCGATGTGCGGAGTGCGGTCGGCGATGCGGTTGAAGTCGGACAGCTGCAGGTCCACGCCCGCCTCCCGGGCGATGGCGAGCAGGTGCAGCACGGCGTTGGTGGAGCCGCCGAACGCCATGGTCACGGCGATCGCGTTCTCGAACGCGGGCTTGGTCATGATGTCCCGGGCCGTGATGCCCTGGCGGATCATCTTCACCACGGCCTCGCCGGAGCGGCGCGCGAAGGCGTCGCGGCGGCGGTCCGCGGAGGGGGCGGCGGCGGAACCGGGCAGGGACATGCCGAGGGCCTCACCGATGGAGGCCATGGTGTTGGCGGTGTACATGCCGCCGCAGGCGCCCTCGCCCGGGGCGATGGACTTCTCGATGCGGAGCAGGTCCTCCTCGGACATGAGACCGCGGGCGCAGGCGCCGACCGCCTCGAAGGCGTCGATGATGGTCACCTGCCTCTCGGTGCCGTCGGTCAGGCGGGCCACGCCCGGCATGATCGAGCCGGCGTAGACGAACACGGAGGCCAGGTCCAGGCGGGCGGCGGCCATGAGCATGCCCGGCAGCGACTTGTCGCAGCCGGCGAGCAGGACGGAGCCGTCCAGGCGCTCGGCCATCATCACGGTCTCCACCGAGTCGGCGATCACCTCGCGGGAGACGAGGGAGAAGTGCATGCCCTCGTGGCCCATGGAGATGCCGTCCGAGACGGAGACCGTGCCGAACTCCAGCGGATATCCACCGGCCGCGTGGACGCCGTCCTTCGAGGCCTGGGCGAGGCGGTCCAGGGAGAGGTTGCAGGGGGTGATCTCGTTCCAGGACGACGCGATGCCGATCTGCGGCTTGCCGAAGTCCTCGTCCCCCATGCCGACCGCGCGGAGCATGCCGCGGGCGGCGGTGCGCTCCATGCCATCGGTGACGTCGCGCGAGCGCGGCTTGATGTCGGGGGCGGCGGACGGGGTGCTGGGAGTCGACGCGGCGGAGTCCATGCCGCGGAGTCTAGTGAGCACGGCGCCACCGGGCCGGAGCGACGTCCCCGTATGACGGGTGTCGCGGCATGACACGTGCGGACGGGTCCGCGTACGTTGGGCCCATGGACACGCCCACCCTGCACAGACGGCTGCGCCGCGTCTTCGATGCGCGCGTGTTCAACCACGGCGACTACAACGTCGTCTACGGCCAGCCCTCGGGCTCCTCCTCCCCCCTCGTGATCGGCTACCGCCACCAGCCGCTCGAGATGCTGCTGTGCCCGTTCGACCCCACCTCCACCCCGGACGACCACGACCGCCGCGCGCCGGGCGTGGCCGAGGACGACCCGCACGGCCCGGTGACCGAGGCCTCCGCGGACCGCGCCGACGTCGTCGAGGTGGGCCTGGCCAACGTGGCCACCGTGGCGGACACGGGCAGCGGCTATCAGGTGGAGACCGTCACGGGCTTCCGGACGTGGTTCGACGTCCCGGAGCACACGCGGGTGCCGGTGGGCGACCTCACGGAGGACGGCACCGCGGAGCTCGACCAGGCCGAGGACGCCACCGACTTCCACGCCTTCATGACCGCCTTCATGGACGAGCTGGACCGCCTCTACGCGGCCCCGGAGCCGGACACGACGGACGTCACGCCCCCCGATTTGCACGGCGTCTGAAACCCCTGGTAGGGTTTCACCTCGTTGCACGGCGCACCGGAGAGATCCGAGAGGCGGTGCGGCACCTGCACCTCTAGCTCAACCGGTAGAGCATCTGACTCTTAATCAGCAGGTTCCGGGTTCGAGTCCCGGGGGGTGCACCACACGAAGCGAAGGCCCCGTCTCCACGGAGACGGGGCCTTCGTCGTCCCCGCTCCCCGCCCGGGCCCACCGTAGGCTGGGGCCCATGACCGACACGACCCAGCACCGCCTCCAGCCCGGCGACACGGCACCTGCGTTCACCCTCCAGGACCAGGAGGGCCGGCCCGTCTCGCTGCGCGACAGCGCGGGCAAGCACACGATCGTCTACTTCTACCCGGCCGCGTCCACGCCCGGCTGCACCACGCAGGCCTGCGACTTCCGGGACAGCCTCGCCTCCCTCACCGCGGCCGGCTACGTCGTCCTGGGGATCTCCCCCGACCCGATCGGCAAGATCATCCGGTTCGCCGAGCAGGAGGGCCTGACGTTCCCCCTGCTCTCGGATGAGGACCACGCGGTGGCTGAGGCCTACGGCGCCTGGGGCGAGAAGAAGAACTACGGGCGGACCTTCGAGGGTCTGATCCGCTCCACGATCGTCGTCGGCCCGGATGGGAAGGTCACCCGCGCGCAGTACAACGTGAAGGCGACCGGCCACGTGGCCCGACTGCGCCGCACCCTCGGCCTCGACGAGGCCTGATCCGCGCCCGCCGCGCCCGGGCACCGCACGGTAGGATCGGGCCTCGCCCCGTGCGCGGGGTGTGCGCGGGCGTGGCGGAATTGGTAGACGCGCTGGATTTAGGTTCCAGTGTCCTGGACGTGGGGGTTCGAGTCCCCCCGCCCGCACTCCCCGGGCCCGCCCGATCCCGATGTCACCTGCCAGAGGAGGCCGCCATGCAGCCCACTCGCCGCGCCTTCCTCGGCGGGGGCCTGGGTCTGCTCGGCCTGGGCGTGGCCGGCTGCACGACGTCGCCCGCGGCGCCGTCCACCGCCGCCCCGACCTCCTCGGGACCGGGCCGGCTGCTCGTGGTCGGCGCCCCGGCGCGGGCGCTGACGCGGGATCCGGCCCGCGCACTGGACGTCGAGTCCTTCCGTCTGATCCGCCAGGTCTTCGAGACGCTGCTCGGTGTGGACCCGGACACCGGCGCCCCCACGCCCCGCCTCGCCGAACGGCACGAGGAGTCCGACGGCGGCCGCCTCCACACGTTCCACCTGGTCTCCGGGGTGGTGTTCGACGACGGCGAGCCGTGCGACGCCGCCGCCGTGGTCGCGAACATCGAGCGGTGGGCCGCCGCCCCTGCGCCCGTGGACGGGACCGTCGCCCCGCCCTCCACGTTCGTCTCGGCCTTCGGCGGATACGCCGGGGACGCGGACTCCGCCTTCGCCGGCGTCGAGGCCCGCGGAGAGCTCGAGGTGCGGCTGCGCCTGCACTCCCCCCGCCGTCACCTCGCGGCCGCGCTGGCCTCGCCGGCCTTCGCGATCTCCTCGCCGGCCTCGTGGGACCGCACGGTCGACGTGGACGGCTCCGAGGTCACCACCCCCGCCGGCACCGGCCCCTACCGCTGGGCCGACGCCGCGGAGACCGCCGAGCTCACGCGCGCCCACCCGGGTGCCTCGGGCGCGACGATCCTGGTCCCCAGCCCCCGCCACCGCGGCTCCGATCCGGCGGCGTACCCGGTGGCCGTGCAGGCGTGGGGTCGGGCCTCCGTGCGCCTGCGGGAGCTGCGGCGCGGCACGGCGGACGTGATCGACGTCGTCGCCCCCGGCCAGCTGCGCCCCCTCGTCGAGGCCGGCACCCAGGTGCTGCCCCGGGACCCCCTGGGCGTGCTCTACGTGGGCATGAACCTGGACCATCCACTCGTGCGCGCGCAGTACCTGCGCCAGGCGATCGCGTACGCGGTGGACCGCCCGCGCATCGCCGGCAGCGACGTCTTCCTCGAGGGCACCCGCCTGGCCCACGACCTCGTCCCCCCGTCCCTCGGCGTCGGCGACGAGGAGGCGCGGCGCTACGACGTCAACCCGGGCCGGGCCCGCGAGTTCCTCCACCTGGCGGGATACGACGGGGAGCCGTTGGAGTTCCTCTACCCGGCCGGCACGGCCCGCCCCTCCCTGCCCGAGCCGGAGCGGGTCTACGCGATGGTCGCCCGCGACCTCGGCGCGGTGGGGATGCACATCGTGCCCGTGCCCGTGCCGGAGGACCAGGACTACCTGCACGCCGTCGTCTCCCGGCCCACCCGAGCCCTGCACCTGATGGGCCGCACCGGCGACTATCGCGACCCGCACGCGTTCCTCGAGCCCTTCGCGCGCTCGGGCCGCGCCGAGACCGGCTACCGCAACCCGCGCGTCGTCGAGGACGTGGACGCGGCGGCGGCCGAGAACGACGACGACGCGCGCCGCGCCCTGTTCCGCCGCGTCGTCCGGGCCATGGCCCTCGACCTGCCGGCGCTGCCGCTGGTCTATCCGATCTCGGCCCTGGCCACCGGCCCACGCGTGGCCTCCTACCCGACGTCGCCGCAGCTGGACGAGCCCTTCTCGCGCGTCAGGCTGACCGAAAGCTGAACGCACCGGTAGTACAGTGGGGGATCACGGCGCCCGGCCCGACCGCCTCTGCTCGGCCTGGTCGCACTGCGCCCACCCGCCGTCGTTCTGCTTCAGGAGTTGACCGTGCCCACCACCTCGTCCACCGCCACCCACGACGTCGTCCTGATCGGCGGCGGCATCATGAGCGCCACCCTGGGCGTGCTGCTGCAGAAGCTCGAGCCCACCTGGTCCATCGCCCTGTACGAGAGCCTCGACCAGGCCGGCCTGGAGTCCTCCGACCCGTGGAACAACGCGGGCACCGGCCACGCCGCCCTGTGCGAGCTGAACTACTCGCCCATGGACAAGAACGGCCGGGTGGACGTCACCAAGGCGCTGGGCATCAACGAGCAGTTCTGGACCACCCGCCAGTTCTGGTCCTCCCTGGTGGCGGACGGCACGCTCAAGGACCCCAAGTCCTTCATCAACCCGCTGCCGCACATGTCCTTCGTGTGGGGCGACGACCACGCGGACTACCTCCGCACCCGCTACGAGGCCATGTCCGCCCAGCCGCTGTTCGCCGGCATGGAGCACAGCGAGGACCCGGAGCAGATCCGCGCCTGGGCCCCGCTGCTGATCGAGGGCCGTGAGTCGGGCCAGCGCCTGGCGGCGTCCCGCAACACGGGCGGCACCGACGTCGACTTCGGCTCCCTCACCCGCCAGCTCATCACGGCCATGGCCGGCGCCGGCGCCGAGGTGCGCTTCGGCCACAAGGTCACGGGCCTCACCCGCGGCACGGACGGCCGCTGGGAGGTCAAGGTCAAGAACAAGGCCGCCGGCTCCGAGCTCGTGGACCGCGCCCGCTTCGTCTTCGTCGGTGCCGGCGGCGGCGCCCTGCCCCTGCTGCAGAAGTCCGGCATCCCCGAGGCCAAGGGCTTCGGCGGCTTCCCGGTCTCCGGCCAGTTCCTGCGCTGCACGGACGAGTCCGTGGTCAACCAGCACATGGCCAAGGTGTACGGCCAGGCCGCCGTCGGCGCGCCTCCGATGTCCGTGCCCCACCTGGACACCCGCTTCGTCAACGGCAAGCGCTCCCTGCTGTTCGGCCCCTACGCCGGGTTCTCCACGAACTTCCTCAAGACCGGCTCCTACCTGGACCTGCCGCTGTCCGTGCGCCCGCACAACCTCAGCACGATGCTGGACGTGGCCAAGGACAACATGGACCTGACCAAGTATCTCGTGACCGAGGTGCTGAAGTCCCGGGACAAGAAGATCGACGCGCTGCACGAGTTCTACCCGGAGGCCGACGGCGGCGAGTGGGAGCTGATCACCGCGGGCCAGCGCGTGCAGGTGATGAAGCGCAAGGGCCGCTTCGGCGGCGTCCTGCAGTTCGGCACCGAGGTCGTCACCCACGCGGACGGCTCGCTCGGCGGCCTGCTCGGCGCCTCGCCGGGCGCCTCCACCGCGGCCCCCATCATGGTGAAGCTGCTCGAGCGCTGCTTCCCCGCGAAGATGGCCGGCTGGGACGGCACGCTCAAGGAGCTCATCCCGTCCCTGGGCCACACGCTCAACGACGACCCGGCGCTGCTGGACGAGGTCCGCACCGCCACGGACGCCGCACTGAAGCTGGCCTGACGCCGCGATGGGAGCGCTCGCACGGTTCTCGCTCGGCCGGCGGGCGCTCGTGGCGCTCGTCACCGTGTTCATCGCGGTGTTCGGCGTCCTCTCCGCCGGCCAGCTCAAGCGGGAGCTGATCCCCCCGCTCGAGCTGCCCGTCATCTCCGTGTCGACGCTCTACCCGGGGGCGTCCCCCGAGGTCGTGGACGCGCAGGTGGGCGAGCCCCTCGAGACGGCCCTGCAGGCCGTGGAGGGGCTCGAATCCTCGCGGTCCACGTCGCAGTCCGGCTTCAACGCGGTCCAGCTGGAGTTCGCCTACGGCACAGACCTGAACCGGGCCCGGTCCCAGGTGGACCGCGTGGTCGCCAACCTGGGGCCGCAGCTGCCGGAGGAGGCGGAGACCTCGTCCTTCGCGGGCTCCGTCTCCGACTTCCCGGTGGTCTTCCTCGCCCTGTCCGGGGACGAGGACCTCAACACCCTGCGCCGCCGCGCCGAGGACGTCCTGGCCCCGCGGCTGCAGAAGATCGACGGCGTCCGGGGCGCCGACGTCCTCGGCGGCACGGACGAGAACGTCTCCGTGGTCCCGGACCCGGCCGCGCTCGCCGCCGCCGGGCTGACCACCTCCGACATCACCGACGCACTCGAGGAGAACGCCGGCCTCTTCCCCGTCGGCCAGGTCACCGAGGGCGCGACCACCTATCCCGTCCAGGCGGGCGCCGCCGTCGAGGACCTCGAGGGCCTGCGCGGGATCGTCGTCGCTCCCTCCGGTGACGGCGAACCGCGCACCCTGGACGAGGTCGCCGACGTCACCCTCGTGGCCGCGGCCCCCACGTCCCTGACCCGCACCGACGGGGTGCCGACGCTGTCCGTCTCCGTGACCGCGACCCCGGACGCCGACCTCGTGGCGGTCTCGCAGGCCGTGCGCGACGCCCTGCCGGAGCTGGCGTCCCTGGTCGGCGGCGGCGCGGACCTGACCGTGGTGTTCGACCAGGCCCCGTTCATCCAGCAGTCCATCGACACGCTGTTCCAGGAGGGCCTGCTGGGCCTGGCGTTCGCCGTGCTGGTGATCGCCGTGTTCCTGCTCTCGGTGCGCTCCACCCTCGTCACCGCCGTGTCCATTCCGCTGTCCCTGCTGGCCGCCCTCATCGGGGTGGCGGCCTTCGGCTACTCCCTCAACACGCTGACGCTCGGGGCGCTGACGATCTCGATCGGCCGAGTCGTGGACGACGCGATCGTGGTGGTGGAGAACATCCGCCGGCACCTCGGCCTGGGTGCCGACCGGCGCACCGCGATCCTGGACGGCACGCGCGAGGTCGCCACCGCGATCACCGCCTCCACCCTCGTCTCCGTGGCCGTGTTCCTGCCCATCGCCTTCGTGGGCGGCCTGGCCGGCGAGCTGTTCCGGCCCTTCGCCGTGACCGCCACGGTCGCCCTGCTGGCCTCCCTCGTCGTCGCCCTGACGATCGTGCCGGTGCTGTGCTGGTGGTTCCTGCGCTCCCCGCGGCGCGGGGCCGAGACCACGGCCGCGCCCGCCGTCCCCGGCGACCGGCCCGTGGCGGCCGGCGGATGGCTCACCCGGGCCTACCGCCCGGTGCTGCGCTGGACACAGCGGCACACCGTGGTCACCCTCGCCGCCGCCCTGGCGCTGCTGGCCGGCACGGCCGCGCTGGTCCCGCTGATCCCCACGAACCTCCTGGGCGACTCGGGACAGAACTCGTTCGTCGTCACGGCGGAGCAGGAGCCGGGGACGTCGCTGGAGACCACGGCCGCCGCCGCCGAGCGCATCGAGCGGGTGCTGCTGGACACCGACGGCGTCGAGACGGTCCAGTGGACGGCCGGCACCGCCGCCGGTCCGATGGGGGCCTTCGGCGGCTCCTCGGCGGACCGGGCGCGGTTCACGGTGGTGACCGACCCGGATGCGGACCAGGTGGCCCTCCAGGACGGGGTGCGCGCCGAGCTCACGGGTCTCGACGGCGTGGGCGACGTGTCCGTCTCCACACAGCAGGGGCCGAGCGGCGGCCAGGACATCGAGGTGGCCGTCTCCGCCCCCGACCCGCAGGCCCTCACCGCGGCCGCCGATCAGGTCGCCGAGGCGCTGCGGCCCGTCGAGGGTGCCCGCGAGGTGACGACGCCGGCTTCGGACCTGCGCCCGACGTTCCAGGTGGACGTGGACACCGTCGCCGCCGCCCGGCTCGGCCTGACCGAGGAGGCGGTGGCCGGCCAGGCCGCCGCCGCCCTGCAGGCCGTGCCCGTGGGCGACGTCCGCTTCGGGTTCGAGAGCTTCGCGGTGCAGCTGGGTGACCCGGAGCCGGTCGAGTCCCTCGACGCCCTGCGCCAGGTGCCCGTGGAGACGGCCGAGGGGCCCGTGCCGCTGGGGGACCTCGCCGAGGTCTCGCGAGTGCCGGTGCCCGCCCGGGTGACGTCCTCGAACGGCGAGCGGACCGCCGTCGTCACGGTGACCCCGGACGACGAGGACCTCGGGGCCGTCTCGCGCCGGGTCACGCAGGCCGTGGCGGAGCTGGACCTGCCCGAGGGCGTCACCGCGGCCGTGGGCGGCGCGGCGGAGCAGCAGGCGCAGACGTTCCGGGACCTCGGACTGGCGCTGCTGGCTGCCGTGGCGACCGTGTACGTCGTGATGGTGGCGACGTTCAACTCGCTGCGCCAGCCGCTCGTGCTGCTCGTGTCGATCCCCTTCGCCGCCACGGGCGTGTTCCTGGCGCTGCTGGCCACCGGCACGCCGCTGGGACTGTCCACGATGATCGGGCTGCTCATGCTGGTGGGCATCGTGGTGACGAACGCGATCGTGCTGATCGACCTGATCAACCAGTACCGCCGCGACCGCGGCATGACCTTGGACGAGGCGATCGAGGTGGGCGCGCTCAACCGCGTGCGCCCGGTGGTGATGACGGCCCTGGCCACCATCCTGGCCATGACCCCGATGGCCCTGGGCATCACGGGGCACGCGGGGTTCATCTCCCAGCCCCTCGCGGTGGCCGTGGTGGGCGGCCTGGTGTCCTCCACCCTGCTCACGCTCGTGCTCGTGCCCGTGCTGTACCGGCTCACCGAGGTCCGCGGGGAGCGCCGCCTGCAGGAGGAGCGCCGTGTCGCGGCCGAGCGGGAGGCGCAGCGCGTCGCGGCCGAGCGCGCGGCCGAGCAGGCGCGCCGGGCTGAGGAGCGTTGGGCGGCCCCGTCCGAGCTCGACGCCGGACGCCTCGGCCGACTCCGGCAGCGCCTCCGCCGGCGGTGGCGCCGGGCCTGACCTCACGCGTGGCGCGGGCCGGGGCGGCGGGGCGCACCCCCGTCGCTCAGGCGCCGTCGTGCACCGCGAGGCTCGAGCCGCGCCGGTCCTTGCGCACCTCGAGGCGCACGCCGATCTCCTGCCTCATCCGTTCGACGTGGGAGACGAGGCCCACGGTCCGGCCACCGGTCCGCAGGGTGTCCACGACGTCCAGGACGTCGTCGAGGGTGTCCGCGTCGAGCGAGCCGAAGCCCTCGTCCACGAAGAGCGTGTCCAGTTCGATGCCGCCGGCTTCGGCCTGCACGGTGTCCGCGAGCCCCAGGGCGAGGGCGAGGGAGGCCATGAAGGTCTCGCCGCCCGAGAGCGTGGCCGGGTGGCGCGTCTCGTCCACGTAGTGGTCCCGGATGACGAGTTCGAGGCCCTTGTTCCCGCGCCCGCCCACGGCGTCGGAGTACTCGATCGAATACCGCTGGTCCGTCATGGCGAGCAGACGCTCGGTGGCCGCGGCGGCGACCTCCTCGAGCCGCCCGGCGAGGACATAGCTCGTCAGGGGCATCTTGAGCAGGTTCTCCCCGCCGCCGCGGACGAGGTCGAGCAGCCCCCGCACCCGCGTGTGCTCGGCGATGAGCCCGGCGGACCGCTCCAGGACCTCGGTCAGGGCGGCCGACTGCCGGCGCACCGTGGCGACGAGCGAATCGAGCCGCCCGACCGCCGTCGCCCGGGACGAGCTCGCGGCCTCGGCCGCGGCGAGCGCCTCGGCGGCGGCGCGGGTCTGCTCCTCGGTCGGCGGCTCGACGCCCGCCTCGGCGAGGGCGCGGCCCCGGCGGACGGGCTCGCTCGCCTCGAGCTCGGCGAGGCGGGCCCGTTCGGCGTCCCACTCCTGCACGGCGGCCGTGCGGTCGGCGGCCTCCGTCTCCTCGAGGCGGGCCGCGCGCGCCGCGTCGACGTCGTCGAAGCGCTGTTCGGCCAGCGTGGCGGTGAGCGCCTGTCCGGTCTCGTCGGCGACCGCCCGGGCGCGCGCGTCCTCGTCCTGCGCCGCAGCGAGGGCGGCCAGGACCCGGCGTGCGGCGGTGACCTGGTCGCGGCGGGCGTCGAGGGTCTCGGCGTCGCCGCGGGCGGCCTCGACGGCGTCCCGCAGCTCGGTCAGCCGGGCGGCGCGGTGGGCGGCGGCCTCGGCGAGCCGGCCGTCCTCGGCCGCGAGCGCGGCGGCGGTCTCGTCGGCCCCGGCGAGCGTCTTCTCGGCGGCGGTCAGCCGGCGGCGGTCCGCGGCGAGGTCCTTCGCCGCCTGGTCCAGCGCGGCCCGTTCGGTCTCGGCGCGCTCGAGCGCCTCCCGCGCGGCCTCGGGTGCGAGCCCGGCGGCGGCCTCGCCCGCCGAGCGGAGGGTCTGCTCGGCGGCGCGCAGGGCGGTCTCGGCGTCGGTCGCGGCCCGGTCGGCCGCGGTCCGGGCCTGCTCGGCGTCCCGCACGTCCGCCTCGGTCACCGCGGTGTCCGCGGTCGCGGCCGGGGCCGGGTGCTCGGGCGAGCCGCACACGGCGCACGGCTCGCCGGGCACGAGCCGCTCCGCCAGTTCGGAGGCGGCCTGCTCGTACCGGGCACGCAGCAGACCGACGTGCCGTTCGGCGGCCTCACGTCGCCGCTCCTGTGCCTCCCGGTGGGCCCGGGCCGCGGTCTCGACCTCGACGGCGCGGGCGGCCGCGGCCTCGGCGGCCGTGCGGCGAGCGGCGGCCTCGGACACGGCGCGGTCCACGGCCTCCCGGGCGCCGAGACGCTCGGTGCCGCGTTCGACGACCGCGCGGTGTGCCGCGACGGCCGCCTCACGCTCGGGGCGGGACTCGACCAGGGCGGCGCGGTCGCGGTCGATCTCGGCCCGACGCTCCGCCGCGGCGGCCGCCTCCTGCTCCAGCTCGCGCATCCGGTCACGGTCCCGGACGGCGCGCGCCACCGCCTCCGCGGCGCGCTCGGCCTCCCCCAGCGCCTGGCGGGAGGCGGGCGCATCGGCGGCCCCGTCCGCCCGGGCGGCGGCGAGCCACGCCGCCGCGGTCGGCTCGTCCTCGACGTGCGCCAGGGCCTCCGTCACCGCCTCCGACGCGGTGCCGGCGGCGTCCGCCGCCGCGGAGGCCCGCTGGGCGGCCGCGAGCACCCGCCCGGCGCGCTCATGGGCGTCGACGGCGCGGCGCCGCGCCGCGGCGGTCTCGGCCTCGGCGTCGTGGTCGCGTCGACGGCTCGCCCACGCCTCGGCCGCGGCCAGGTCCCGCCCGCGGGTCTCCAGCTCACGCGCCGTCACCCGGGCCCGCTGCTCCGCGGCGCGGGCCGTGGCGAGGTCGGCCCGCGCGTCCTCGTGGGCGCGACCTGCGCGCTCGGCGGCGAGGGCGAGCAGCCGGTCGTCCGTGTCCGGTGACGGCTCCGGCGCATGCCAGTCCGGGCCGAGCGCCTCGTGGAGCGCCTCGGCCAGCTGTGCCCGCGCGGTCCGGGCCACGTCCGCGTCCACGGCCACCGCGGTGTCCAGCCGGGCCGTCTCGACGCGCAGGTGCTCCTCGACGCCGTCGAAGCGCTGCGTGCCGAAGAGCCGCCGCAGCAGGACGCGGCGCTCATCCGACTTCGCGGTGAGGAACTGGGCGAACTGTCCCTGGGGCAGCAGGACCACCTGTATGAACTGCTCGGCGTCCAGGTGCAGGACGGCCGCGATCTGCTGGCCGACCTCGTCCGCCCGGGTGAGCGGCGCCGTCCATTCCCCGGCCACGCGTTCCCGCAGGGAGACCGTGGCCTGCGTGGTGACGGTGGCGCCCCCCGCTGCGCTGCGTCGCCGGCGGGGCCGCTCGTGCTTGGGTGAGCGGACCACCTCGAAGCGCCGGCCCTGCACGGTGAACTCGACCTGCACCTCGGGGATCACCGCGCCCGGCTCGCGCAGCGTGGTCACGAGCGACTCGGCCGACCGTCCGCCTGGCACGGTCCCGTAGAGGGCGAAGCACAGCGCGGCCAGCACCGTGGACTTGCCCGCGCCGGTGGGCCCGTCCAGCAGGAACAGGCCGGCCGCGTTGAGCCGGTCGAAGTCGACGTCCTGCGCCTGGGCATAGGGCCCGAGCCCCTCCAGGCGCATCCGATGGATCCTCATGCGCGCACCTCCGCCGCACGGGCGGCCTCGAGGGCGTCCCGCAGCAGGTCCTGCTCCGCCTCGCTGGCCGGCCGCTGCCGGACGTGGTCCACGAAACCGACCGCGAGCGCGTGGTCCGAGGGTGCCTGCCGCAGGACCTGGGCGTAGGTCCGCTCCCGGGCCCGCCTCCCGCCGGCCGGTTCGTGGCGGAAGACGAGCACGGAGGGGAACCGGGTCTTCAGGCGCTCCAGGGCCCGCTCGGGGCGTTCGTCGTCGGTGACGGTGACCTGCACCCAGCACTGCTCCGCCCACGCGAACTCCGGGGACTCCAGCAGGTCCTCGATCGGCCCGGACAGCACCGCCAGGCGCCGTCCGGCGTCCCAGTCCACGGCCTCGACGTCGGTGACGGCCCCGCCCGTGACGTGGACGAGCCAGCCGCCCTTGCGGTGGCCCGCCTCGGCGAAGGAGTACGGCAGCGGTGAGCCGGAGTACCGCACGTGCTCTGCCAGCCGCTGGCGGCCGTGCAGGTGGCCCAGGGCCGCGTAGTCGAGCCCGTCGAACACGGAGACCGGCACCTGCCCCAGCGTGCCCACCAGCATCTCGGGCGGGGCGTCCGGCTCAACGTGCTCGCCCTCGCCGATGTCCCGTTCGGACTCGGAGCCGTGGCCCCCGGCCGCGAACAGGTGGGCCAGCACGACGGCGGCCACCGGCTCCGGCGTCTCGGCGCGGCGGGCGGCCAGATCGGCGTGGACGCGGCGGACCGCCTCCGTCAGCACGGCCGTGTGGTGGGGCTCCACGCCCCAGGCCGGTCCCTGGTGGCGCGGTTCGAGGTAGGGGATGCCGTAGACGGCCACGGTCTGGCCCGCACCGCCGTCGACCCCGGGCTCGGTGAGCAGCACGGGGCGGTCCAGCTCCGCCGCGTCCGCGCGCACGTGCACGCCCGCGGCCGCCAGGAGTCCGCCGCCGAAGCCGAGGCGCACCGCCGAGTCGTGGTTGCCGCTCGTGAGCACCACCTGGGCGCCGGCCGCGTGCAGCCGGGTGAGCGTCCGGTCCAGCAGCCGGACGGCGTCCGCCGGCGGCAGCGCGCGGTCGTACACGTCCCCGGCCAGCAGGACGGCGTCCACGCCGCGCTCCGTCACGGTCGCGACGAGGGCGTCCAGGACCTCCTCCTGGGCCTCGAGCAGTCCGGTGCCGTGGAACGACCGGCCCAGATGCCAGTCCGAGGTGTGCAGCAGGATCATGCGGCCCACTCTAGGGAGGGTGTGGACGGGATAAGCACGACGCGGTGCAGCTCGTACGATGGCGGCATGTCCGCCACCGCGCCCGAGCCCACCGCCTCCTCGTCCACGCCCCTGCCCGGCCCCGAGCACGCCGACCGGGTCCTGGCCCTCCTCGCGGCCGGTGCCGCCGGGGACGCGCTGGGCGGCGTCGTCGAGTTCACCCCCGCGTCGGGGATCGCGGCGGTGCACGGCCCCGCCGGCGTCACCGACGCCGCGGACCTGCTCGCCCAGCAGGGCGCCCACGCCCTGCCGATCACCGACGACACGCAGCTGACGCTGTACGTGCTCGACGGCCTGCTCGAGTGGATCGAGTGGCAGAACGACGGCGTCCCGGCCGATCCTGCGGCGTGCGTGTGGCTCGCGTGCCTGCGCTGGTTCGCCACGCAGGACGGCGCGCTGCCCGAGGGCGCTCCCCCGGCCCCGCCCCGCTGGATCGACGCGCACGCGGAGCTGAAGGTGCGCCGCGCGCCGGGCACCGCGTGCCTGAGCGGGCTCGCCGAACCGGGGATGGGCCTGCCGGGCGACCCGCACAACCCGGGTTCGAAGGGCTGCGGGACGGTCATGCGCTCGGCCCCGTACGGAATGGTGCCGGGGCTCGAGGACCCGCACGTCGTGTCCCTTGCCCGCCAGGGGGCCGTCCTCACGCACGGCCACCCCACCGCGTGGGTCGCGGCGGCCGCGTACGCCCTCGTCATCGCGGCCCTGCTGCGCGGCCTGGACCTGGCCGCCGCGGTCGCGCACGCCCGCGCGTGGCTCGACACCCTGGGCGAGGAGGCCGAGGAGACCCGCGCCGCCGTCACCGCGGCGGTCGACCTGGCCGGCACCGTCGACGCCGACCCCGGCGCCCCCGGCGCCCTCCCCACCGCGCTCGGCGAGGGCTGGGTCGCGGAGGAGGCCCTGGCCATCGCGCTGTATGCCGCGCTCACCGCGCAGGCGGCGCACCCGGCCGATCCGGCGGCGGCGCTCGCCCTGGCGCTGCGGATCGGCGTGAACCACGACGGCGACTCCGACTCCACGGCCTCGCTGGCCGGGCAGGTGCTCGGCGCGGCGCACGGCACCGCCGTGTTCGGCGCGCACGACCCCGCGGACCGCGCCGCGGCCGAGGCCTCCGTCCCGGGGTGGATCGCCGAGCGCGAGGTCGTCCTGGAGGCCGCCCGGCGCTGGAGCGCCGCGACCACCTGAGTGGTTCAGCGCGCGGCGTCCGGCCAGTTCCCGTCGAGCATCTGCAGGAACTCCCCCTCGGAGACCAGGGCGATGGCCTGCCCACGGTCCCGCCGGCGCAGGGCGTCCCGCGTCTTGCGGTGCGCCAGCGCCGTGGTCACGGCCTGCGGTGCCCCGTCCTCGGCGCGCGGGCGGTGCAGGTCCGCGGCCTCGAAGCCGTCCCCCACGACGAGCATCGTGGTGGCCGCGCCCACCCGGTTCGCGGTCTGCGCGCCGTGCGCGGCCGCGCGCGTCTTGGCACTCTGACGCGACATGCCGATGCCGCCCGTGAACACCACGGTCTGGCCGAACAGGGGGTGACCCGGGTCGGCGGTCGGGTTCGGGGGCGGATTGACGCCCTCGTCCGGCCAGCGCATGAAGTCGGGCATGGCGCGTTCGTCCCGCAGCGGGACCCGCGCGTCGAAGACGCCCTCAGTGCGCCGGGCCTGGCGGGTGGCCTTCGACTCGGCGCCCGATCCCGCCGCCCGGGGGGCGAGGACGCTGACGCCCAGCCCCTGGGCCCGCATCAGGCGGTCGACGCCGCGGCCGGCCGGCGCGTCGGTCAGCCCGGGCAGAATCTCCGCGTCGGCCGGCGGCGCCCCCAGCACGCGCCGGCCGATGTCCACGAGGATGGCCGCGCAGGCCTCGGCGTCGGCCAGTGCGTCGTGGTGGCGTCCCGGGGTGAACCCGGCCTCGCGCGCCGCGGAGGGCAGGGCGTACGAGGGCAGGTCGTAGACGCGGCGCGCCAGCACCAGGGTGCACACGAACTCCAGGCCCGGCACGTCCCGGCCGGAGACCTCGAGGCCGGACTCGATGACGCCGACGTCGAAGCCCGCGTTGTGCGCCGCGAGCACGTCCGTCCCCACGAAGTCCGCGAGCTCGTCGTACACCTGCGCGAACCGGGGGGCGTCCAGGACGCGGTCCTCGGTGATGCCGTGGATGCGCACGTTGCGGGGATCGAACCGGTCGAAGCCGACGGGCGGACGGATCAGCCACTCCGCACGGTCCACCATGACCCCGTCCCGCACCCGGACGGCGCCCACGGCACACGGGGAGCCGCGGAAGCCGTTGGCGGTCTCGAAGTCGATCGCGGTGAAGTCCAGCCCCGGCACGGGGGCGCGCCCGCCGCTCACGGGCGCGCGTCGAGCGCGTCCACCAGGTAGGGCAGCAGGGCGCGGAAGGCGTGCCCCCGGTGGCTGATCGCGTTCTTGTCCTCGGGGCTCAGCTGCGCGGTGGACACGTCCCGGCCCTCGGGGCGCAGGATCGGGTCGTAGCCGAAGCCGCCGTCCCCCACGGGCTCGCGCAGCAGGGTGCCGGGCAGGCGGCCGTGCTCGACGTGCTCGACGTGGATGGCCCGGGCGCCCGCGGCGTCCGGGCCGCTGGGGACCGCGAGCGCGGCGGCGCACACGAACTGGGCACCCCGATGCTCGTCCGGCACGTCGGCCAGCTGGGCCAGCAGCAGCTCGAGGTTGGCACGGTCGTCCCCGTGGCGCCCGGCCCAGCGGGCCGAGAAGATCCCGGGGGCGCCGTGCAGCACGTCCACGGCCAGACCGGAGTCGTCCGCGACGGCGATCAGCCCCGTGTGCGCGGCCACGGCGCGGGCCTTCTTCAGCGCGTTCTGGGCGAACGTGACGCCGTCCTCGACGACGTCCGGGGCGCCCACGGCGCCCGCGTCCACCACCGCGGCCTCCACGTCGAGGCCGGGCACGGCGCCGGCGAGCAGCTGCCGCAGCTCGCGCACCTTGCCCGCGTTGTGCGTGGCGAGCACGACGCGGGCGCCCTCCGGCAGGCCTGCCGACGAGGAGGCGGGCGCGCTCACGCCCGGTCCTCCGTGGCGGCGGCCAGGGTCTCGGCCTGGACGCGGGCCAGCTCACCCGTGCCGATCAGGGCCAGGTCCAGCAGGGTGTCCAGCTCGGCGCGGGTGAACGGCGCGCCCTCGGCGGTGCCCTGCACCTCCACGAACTCCCCGGCCCCGGTGACGACCACGTTCATGTCCGTCTCCGCCTTCACGTCCTCCACGTACGGCAGGTCGAGGACGGGCACCCCGTCCACGATGCCCACGGACACCGCGGCGACGGAGTCCTTGAGGACGGCGGCGCCCTTCGCGAGGATCCCCTCGCGCCGCGCCCAGGCCACCGCCTCGGCGAGGGCGACGTAGGCGCCCGTGATGGCGGCGGTGCGGGTGCCGCCGTCGGCATCGAGGACGTCGCAGTCCAGGACGATGGTGTTCTCCCCCAGGGCGGACAGGTCGATGACGGCGCGCAGGGACCGGCCGATCAGGCGGGAGATCTCGTGGGTGCGCCCGCCGATCCGGCCCTTGACGGACTCCCGCTGGCTGCGCTCGTTGGTGGCCCGCGGGAGCATCGCGTACTCGGCGGTGACCCAGCCGGTCCCCTCGCCCTTGAGCCAGCGCGGCACGCCCTCGGTGAAGGAGGCGGTGCACAGCACGCGGGTGTTCCCGAACTCGATCAGGGCCGAGCCCTCCGCCTGCCGGGACCAGCCCCGGGTGATGGTGATGGGGCGCAGCTCGTCGACGGCGCGGC
>NZ_JASDCZ010000035.1:0-19030 GCF_030407635.1 Micrococcus sp. APC 4021 | reverse complement strand
GTGCGGCCCGCGGCGGGACCGGGCGCCGGGGCGCCGGCATTCGACGTGGGGGCCGCGGCGCGCGGCGACGGGGCGGCCGCCGGCTTCGGCGCGGCGGAACGGCCCGGGGCGGCGGGCGTGGAACCGGGCTTGGCGGCGGACTTGCCGGCACCCGGGTAGGCGTTGCGCAGCTTCTTGACCACCGGGGGCTCGATGGTGGACGAAGCCGAGCTGACGAACTCGCCGAGGTCCTTGAGCGTGCTCAAGGCCTCCTTCGAGGTGATGCCGAGCTCCTTGGCGAGCTCATGGACGCGGACCTTGGCCACGGTTCTCCTGTTCTGGCCCCACGGGCCGGAACGGAGCCGCTCGGGCTGTCCGTCTCAGCGCGTCCTGGGACCGTTGACGTTGCTCCAGGCCGTCGCGCGCGCCACCAGGGCACGCGCACCACGGCCTGCCTGATAGCAGGGGGTGAAGTTCATCGCTGGGCACTCATGCTTCAGTGCTCATCGGGTACGCATCAGATCTCTGACCCGCCTTCATCTGTCGGTCTGTCAGCCGGTGCCTCCGCGGTGCGGCCCAGCGCGTCGGCGTCGACGGCGGACCGGAAGGCCCGCCCGAACGCGCGGCGGCGCAGGGCGAGGAGGAGGCAGTCCTCGCCGGGATGCAGCCACGCACCCCGGCCGGGACGGCGTCGTTCCGGGTCCCAGACGACGGATGGGGGTTCCGTCGAGGAGTCCAGGGCGACGCGCACCAGCTCTTGCTGGTCCGCCCTCGATCGGCATCCGATGCAGGTGCGCACGACCGTCCGAGACGTCATGCGTTCACCCCTCACGGGCGTCGGATCGAGAAAGGACCTCATCCATCCTAGCGCGTCCGGGCCCGGATCTGTTCCCGGGGACGGTCAGCGGCCCGGGGCGGAGGTGGTGACCCCGTCGCCGACGATGTCGATCCGCCAGCCCGTGAGCTTGGCCGCGAGGCGGGCGTTCTGGCCCTCCTTGCCGATGGCCAGGGACAGCTGGTACTCCGGCACCACGGCGCGGGCCGAGTGCTGGTCCGCGTCGAGGATCTCCACCGAGACGGTCGTGGCGGGCGAGAGGGCGTTGGCGATCATCGCGGCGGGGTCGTCCACGTGGTCGACGATGTCGATCTTCTCGTCGTTGAGCTCCGTCATGACGGCGCGCACGCGGCTGCCCATCTCCCCGATGGAGGCGCCCTTGGCGTTCACCCCGGGGCGGGTGGCGCGCACGGCCATCTTGGTGCGGTGGCCGGCCTCGCGGGCCAGCGCCGTGATCTCGACCGAGCCGTCCGCGATCTCCGGGACCTCGAGCTCGAAGAGCTTGCGCACGAGGCCGGGGTGCGAGCGGGACACCGTGACGGACGGGCCCTTGGCGCCGCGCGTCGCGGAGACCACGTAGGCGCGGATCCGGCGGCCGTGGGCGTAGTCCTCGCCGGGCACCTGCTCGGGCGGCGGGAGGACGGCCTCGAGGGTGCCGAGGTTCACCTGGACCATGTGGCGGTTCAGGCCCTGCTGGATGACGCCGGAGACGAGCTCGCCCTCCTTGTCCTTGAACTCGCCGAGGACCTTGTCGTCGTCCTCCTCGCGCATGCGCTGGATCATCACCTGGCGCGCCGTGGAGGCGGCCACCCGGCCGAAGCCGTTCGGGGTGTCGTCGAACTCGCCGATGGGCGTGTCGTCCTCGTCCAGCTCCGTGGCCCACACGGTGACGTGGCCGGTCGCGCGGTCGATCTCCACGCGGGCGCGCTTCAGGGCCCCCGGGGTGCGGTGGTACGCCATGAGCAGGGCCTGCTCGATGGTGGGGATGAGGCGGTCCATCGGGATCTCCCGCTCCGCCTCCAGCATGCGCAGCGCGCTCATGTCGATGTCCAACTCATGCCTCCGTGTGCTCGGCCGTGTCCTCGCCCGCGGCGGCGTCGGCGTCGCCGGCCTGCTGAGCGGGGCTCCACTCTACCTGCACGATCGCCGGACCGAGGCGGTCGAGGGCGACCCGCTCGGCGGGCAGCTCCTTGGCCTTCATGCCCTTCTTCGCGGGCGGGCGCACCACGGCCAGCTCGACGTCGTCGTCCGTCACGTCCTTCAGGCGGGCGGTCACGGGCGCGGCGCCGTCGACCGAGACCTCGACGAGACGGCCGACGTTGCGGGCGAAGTGGCGGGGCTCGGTGAGCGGGCGGTCCACGCCCGCGGTGGTGACCTCCAGCAGGTACTCCCCCGCGCCGACGCCGGGCACGTGGTCGCCCAGGGCGTCGAGGGCGGCGGAGACCCGGCCGGAGAGGCGGGCGACGTCGTCCAGGCTCAGGCCCTGGGTGCCCGAGGCGCGGTCGAGGACCACCTCGACGGTGCGGTGCTCGGCGGTGCCCGTGGCGCGCATCTGCTCCACCACCACGTCGTCGGCCGCCAGGGCCTCCTCGACGCGGGTGCGCAGCTCGGCGAGGTCGTCGCGGCGGTCGGTGCTGTCCATGGGGTGCCTCACTCGTCGGGTCGGGGCCGCCGCGCCACGCGGGCGGGGGCCGGGGTCGGGATCCGGGGCCGAGCCTACCGGCGGCCCACGGCGGGGCCGAGTGCTCCCGACCGGGTTGGACGGGGCGAGCTCAGCGCAGCAGCGGGGCGAGGGTGTCCGCGCCGACCTTAACGATGAGCGCGGTCACCACCATGAGGTACACCACGCGGATGAAGCCGGTGCCGCGGGCGATCGCCATGCGGGCCCCCACGTAGCCGCCCACGAGGTTGGCCGCGCCGAGCAGCAGCCCCAGGCCCAGCACCGCGTGCCCCGAGGGCACGAAGTACGCGAGCGCGCCGAGGTTGGTCGCGAGGTTGACCACCTTCGCCTGTGCCGAGGCGTGCAGGAAGTCGAACTTGAGCAGCAGGACCAGCCCCAGGATGAGGAACGTGCCCGTGCCGGGGCCGAGGACGCCGTCGTAGAAGCCCACCGCCGCGCCGAGCGCCACGGCCCGGGCCAGCGCGGTGCTCCGCCGCGGCCCCACGCCGGCGACCTGTCCGAGGCCCGGGCGCACGGCCGTGAACACGGCGACGGCGATCAACGCCGCCAGGATCACGGGCCGGATCACGCCGGCCGGCAGATGCGCGGCGACCACGGCCCCGCCCAGGGCCGCCGCGAAGGCGACGGCGGCCATCGGCAGTGCGGTGGACAGATCCTGCCGCAGGCGCCGCCGGTAGGTGAGCGCCGACGTCGCCGTGCCGAACACCGAGCCGAGCTTGTTGGTGGCCAGGGCCTGGATCGGGCTCAGCCCGGGCACGAGCAGCAGGGCCGGCAGCTGCAGGAGCCCGCCCCCGCCCACGACGGCGTCGATCCAGCCCGCCGCGAAGCCCGCGGCGAGCACGAGGACGAGCAGCCCGGCGGTCAGCTCGACGGCGCCGAACCACTCAGCGCCCGTCGCGCACCTCCGCGAGCACCGCCGCGACGGCCCCGTCCACGGGCACGGGGCGCGCCTCACCGGTGGCACGGTCCTTGAGCTCGAGCTCGCCGTCCGCCAGGCCGCGGCCGATCACCACGGTGGTGGGCACGCCGATGAGCTCGGCGTCCTTGAACTTCACGCCGGGGCTGACCTTCGGACGGTCGTCCACGAGCACGGTCAGGCCCTCGGCCTCGAGGCCCGCGGCGAGGGTCTCGGCGGCGGCGAGGCCGTCCTCGCCCTTCGTGGCGACGACGACGTGCACGTCCGCCGGGGCCACCGCGCGCGGCCACGCCAGGCCCTTGTCGTCGTGGTAGCGCTCGGCGATCGCGGCGACGGCGCGCGTGATGCCGATGCCGTAGGAGCCCATGGTCACCACGACCTGCTTGCCGTGGACGTCGAGGACCTTCAGGTCGAGGGCCTCGGCGTACTTGCGGCCGAGCTGGAAGATGTGGCCCATCTCCATGCCGCGGCGGGTGTGCAGCGGGCCGGAGCCGTCCGGGGCCTCGTCGCCCTCGCGCACCGCGGTGGCCTCGAGCACGCCGTCCCACATGAAGTCGCGGCCGGCCACGAGGCCGAACACGTGGCGCTGGTCCGCGTTCGCGCCGGTGATCCACGCGGTGCCGGGGGCGATGCGCGGGTCCACGAAGAAGGGCAGGCCCGAGACGGAGCCCTCCGCGCCGAGGACCGGGGTGCCCTCGACCGCGTCGGCCGCCGCGGGGCCGATGTAGCCCTTGACCAGGGCGGGGTGCGCGGCCAGGTCCGCGGCGGTCGCGGCCTCGAGCGTGGGCTCGCCGACCACGCCGAGCGCCGGGCCCACGGAGGCCTCGAGACGCTTGAGGTCCACCTCACGGTCGCCGGGCACGCCCACGACGAACGGGCGGCGCTCGCCGCCGTCCACCACCGCGGTGACCACGACGCACTTGAGCGTGTCCGCGGCGGTCCACGGCTCGCCCTCGCGCGGGGCCAGCTGGTTGGCGACGTCCACGAGCGCGGCGATGGTGGTGGAGACCGGGGTGTCCTTGACCTCGGCGGCGGGCAGGACCGCCATGGCCGCCTCGTCCAGCGGGGCGGGGGCCACCGTGGTGACGGCCTCGACGTTGGCGCGGTAGCCGCCGTCGGACTCGACGAAGGTGTCCTCGCCCACCTCGGTGGGGTGCAGGAACTCCTCGGAGCGGGAGCCGCCCATCGCACCGGAGGTGGCCCGCACCGGCACGACCTCGAGGCCGAGGCGGTCGAAGATCCGCAGGTAGGCGGCCCGGTGGGCCTCGTACGCGGCGTCCAGGCCGGCGTCGTCCACCGTGAAGGAGTAGGAGTCCTTCATGATGAACTCGCGCCCGCGCAGCAGGCCGGCGCGCGGGCGGGCCTCGTCCCGGTACTTGGTCTGGATCTGGTACAGGTACGCGGGCAGGTCCTTGTACGAGGAGTACAGGTCCTTCACCAGGAGCGTGAACATCTCCTCGTGTGTGGGGGCCAGGAGGTAGTCGTTGCCCCTGCGGTCCTGCAGGCGGAACAGCCCGTCGCCGTACTCATCCCAGCGCCCCGTGGCCTCGTAGGGCTCCCGCGGCAGCAGCGCCGGGAAGTGCACCTCCTGGGCGCCGATCGCGTCCATCTCCTCGCGCACGATCCGCTCCACCTTGGCCAGCACCTTCAGGCCCAGCGGCAGCCACGAGTAGATGCCCGGGGCCGCGCGACGGATGTAGCCGGCACGGACGAGGAGCCTGTGGCTCGCCACCTCGGCCTCCGCCGGGTCGTCGCGCAGGGTGCGCAGGAACAGGGTGGACATGCGCAGGGGCATGACGGGGCCTCCTCGGACGGGCTCGCGCGGTCGGGGCGGCGCGCGGGACGGGACGACGCCGGCACGGGGTGCCCGGCGTCCTGACCGCCGATCCTATCGCCCGCGCAGGGCCCGCCGGGTCAGTACAGGACGGTCGCGAACGTGCCGCGCCGCTCGAACCCCACGCGCTCGTACGTGCGCAGCGCGGGGGTGTTGTACGCGTTGACATAGAGGCTGACCACGGGCGCCTGGAGTCGCACGTAGTCCACGACGGCGGCCATCGCCGACGCCGCCAGTCCTCGGCCCCGCGCGGCGGGGGCCATCCACACGCCCTGGATCTGGGCGCACCGGGAGGAGAGCAGCCCGATGTCCGCCTTGAAGCGCAGCGGGCCGCCCGCGTCGCGCGGTCCCGGGTCGATGAAGACGCGTCCGGCGTGGATCAGCCGCTCGACGCGGTCCCGGTACTGGGCCGCGCCCCCGGCGAATGGGGAGAAGCCGAGCTCCTCCTCGAACATCGCCGCGCTGGCCGGCAGGACGCGCGCGAAGTCGTGTGGCTGCGCCTGCACCACGTGCGGGTTCGGGTCGATCCCCCCGGCCGTGCCCAGCACGAGCAGCGGCTGGTCGGGGCGCACGGACCGGGACCGGTGGCCCGCGGCGGCGAGGGCCTCGCCGGCGGCCAGCACGGGACCGGCCGGGCCGTAGATCGACCCGTACCGGCGGCGCAGCGCGGCGGCCGCCGCGCCGAGCGCCTCCGCGTCGCCCGGCGCCCAGCCGGCGTCCGGGGCCTCGGACGCGGCGACCGGCACCACGTTCGAGCCGATCCAGACGGCCGCGCGCAGCGCGCCGGCGCCCGGGGCGTCGTCGTCGATCCCGAGGAACAGGGTGCCCGCCGCTCCCCCGCGCGGGCCGGCCAGGCGGCCCGCCTCGAGCAGGGAGTCCACGAACACGTTGGACACGGGGGCACGGGCGGACAGGGCCGCGAGCGCGGCGGTGTCCGCGTCGGTCAGCAGGCGGACGCGGTCACCCGTGGCGGCCCGGACCTCCCGGTCAGTGGACGGAGACCACCGGGGCACCGGCGGCAGCCTGGTCACCGCCGTCCTCCCCCAGGTCCATCTCACCGGCGATCCGGTTGGCCTCCTCGATGAGGGTCTCCACGATCTGGTCCTCGGGCACGGTGCGGATGACCTCGCCCTTGACGAAGATCTGGCCCTTGCCGTTGCCGGAGGCGACGCCGAGGTCGGCCTCGCGGGCCTCGCCCGGCCCGTTGACGACGCAGCCCATGACGGCCACCCGCAGCGGGACCTCGAGGTCCTGGAGGCCCTCGGTGACCTGCTCGGCCAGCGTGTACACGTCCACCTGGGCGCGGCCGCACGAGGGGCAGGAGACGATCTCGAGCTTGCGCTCACGCAGGTTCAGGGACTGCAGGATCTGCAGGCCCACCTTGACCTCCTCGACCGGCGGCGCGGAGAGGGAGACGCGGATGGTGTCACCGATGCCCTGGCCGAGCAGGTAGCCGAAGGCGGTAGCGGACTTGATGGTGCCCTGGAAGGCCGGGCCGGCCTCGGTGACCCCGAGGTGCAGCGGCCAGTCACCCTGCTCGGCGAGCAGCTCGTAGGCGCGGGCCATGATCACCGGGTCGTTGTGCTTGACGGAGATCTTGAAGTCCTTGAAGCCGTGCTCCTCGAAGAGGGAGGCCTCCCAGACGGCGGACTCGACGAGGGCCTCCGGGGTGGCCTTGCCGTACTTCTGCAGCAGGCGCGGGTCCAGGGAGCCGGCGTTGACGCCGATGCGGAGGGAGGTGCCGTGGTCCGAGGCGGCCTGCGCGATCTCCTTGACCTTGTCGTCGAACTTCTTGATGTTGCCCGGGTTCACGCGCACGGCGCCGCAGCCGGCCTCGATCGCCGCGAACACGTACTTCGGCTGGAAGTGGATGTCCGCGATCACGGGGATGGTGGACTGCTGGGCGATGACCTTGAGGGCCTCGGCGTCCTTGTCCGTGGGGCAGGCCACGCGGACGATGTCGCAGCCGGCGGCCGTGAGCTCGGCGATCTGCTGCAGGGTCGCGCCGATGTCGTGCGTCTTGGTGGTGGTCATCGACTGCACCGAGACGGGGTGCTGCGAGCCGACGCCCACCGAGCCCACCTGGATCTGCCGGGTGGTGCGGCGCGGGGCCAGCACGGGCGGCGGGGCGGACGGCATTCCAAGGCTGACGGGCACGGGGGCGCTCCTCATGGGTTCTCGGGGTCGACGGCGCGGGGCCGCCGGGTTCTCCGGTCCATCCTAGGCGCGCGGGCGCCCCGGGGCGCGGGGCGACCGCCCACGGCGAACGGGCCGGGCTCAGAACAGCCGGACCGGCTCCACGATGTCCGCCACGATCAGGATGACGCCCATGAGCAGCATCGCCGCGCCCACCGCGTAGGTCAGCGGCAGCATGCGGGCCAGGTCGAACGGCCCCGGGTCCGGGCGGCCCGTGATCCGGGCCCAACCGCGGCGCACCGCCTCCCACAGGGCGCCGGCCACGTGGCCGCCGTCGAGCGGGAGCAGCGGGATGAGGTTGAACACCATGAGCGCCACGTTCACGCCCGCCAGCAGGGACAGCAGCAGGGCGGCCTTGTCCGTCAGCGTGGCCTCCTCGAGCGCCGCCGCCTCCCCGGCGATCCGGCCGACTCCCACCACGGACATCGGGCCGTCCGGGTCGCGCTCGGCCGGGGTCACCACGGCGACGGCGGTGTCCCACAGCCGCTGCGGCAGCACGAGGACGACGTCGACGACGCCCCGCACCTGCTGGGCCACGAGCGGGCCGGCGTCGAGCGGGGTGCCGCGGACCGTCTCGAGCTGCGCGCCCATGCCGATGAACCCGACCTCGTGGGTCGCCACGGTCCCGTCCGGGGCCCGCTCGGGCCGGCCCAGCGCGTCCGTCACGGGCCGTTCCGTCAGGCGCGGGGTCAGGGTGGCGCTCATCCGCTCGCCGTCGCGCTCCCACTCGATCCGGGTGGGCTGTCCGGCGCGGTCCCGGATCGCGGCGGAGAGGGCGTCCCAGTCGGAGACCGGCCGCCCGTCGAAGGCGAGCACGGTGTCGCCGGGGCGCAGTCCCGCCTCGTGGGCGGGCGCGGCGGGATCGCCCGGGCGGCAGTCCTCTGTCCCGCCGGAGGCGGCGCGGGCCTGCTGCTCCTGCATCGTGACCACGCACCGGTAGACCTCGGCGACGGTGGTGCTGGGCTGCGAGGTGCCCACCGTGGTGACCAGCAGGGCGGTGGCGCCCAGCGCGATGAGCAGGTTCATGAACGGCCCGCCGAGCATGATCACCACCCGCTTCCACACCGGCAGGGCGAGGAAGCGGCGGTGCTCGTCGCCGGGGCGGACCTCCTCGGCGGCCTGGGCCCGCGCGTCGTCGGCCATGCGGCCCAGCTGCTGGACGAAGCCCGTGGACGCCGCGCGGGGCGTCTGCCCGGGCCGCGGCGGGGGCAGCATCCCGATCATCGCGACGTAGCCGCCCAGCGGCACGGCCTTGAACCCGTACTCCGTCTCGCCGCGGCGCCACGAGACGAGCGTCGGGCCGAAGCCGATCATGTACTGCGTGACGCGCACGCCGAAGAGCTTGGCCGGGACGAGGTGGCCGATCTCGTGCAGGGCGATCGAGACCGCCAGGCCCAGCGCGACCGCGAGGACGCCCGCGACGTACCAGAGGATCTCCACGACGGTCACCAGCGGGCCCGCGCCGCACGGCGCGCCCAGGCCTCGGCGGCGAGCACGGCATCCACGGTGAGCCCCGTCGGCGCGGGGTCGTGGCCGGCCGCGGCGAGCACGTGCTCGGGGGCATAGTCGGCGACGACGGCGCGGACCGTGTCCACGATCCCGTCGAAGGGCAGGGCGCCGGCGTGGAAGGCGTCCACGGACTCCTCGTTGGCGGCGTTGAACACGGCCATGTGGGTGGGCGAGGCGGCCGCCGCCTCCTTCGCGGCCCGTACCGCGGGGAAGGCCTCCTCGTCGAGGGGCTCGAACGTCCAGGTGGCCGCCCGCGTCCAGTCGCAGGCCGGGGCCGCGCCCGAGAGACGGCGCGGCCAGCACAGCCCCAGGGCGATGGGCAGGCGCATGTCCGGCGGGGAGGCCTGGGCGAGCGTGGACCCGTCGACGAACTCGACCATCGAGTGGACCACGGACTGCGGGTGGACCACGACGTCGATCCGGTCCAGGGGCACGTCGAACAGCAGGTGGGCCTCGATCACCTCGAGGGCCTTGTTCACGAGGGAGGCGGAGTTGGTGGTGACGACGCGGCCCATGTCCCACGTGGGGTGGGCGAGGGCCTGGGCGGGCGTGACGGCGTGCAGGGCGGCGCGGTCCAGGCCGCGGAACGGCCCGCCCGAGGCCGTGAGCACGAGGCGGCGGACCTCGTCCGCCGTGCCCCCGCGCAGCGCCTGCGCGAGCGCGGAGTGCTCGGAGTCCACCGGCACGAGCTGGCCCGGCGCCGCGGCCGCCTTCACGAGGGCCCCGCCGACGATGAGCGACTCCTTGTTGGCCAGGGCCAGGCGGTGGCCGGCGTGCAGGGCGGCGAGGGTGGGCCGCAGGCCGATCGAGCCCGTGATCCCGTTGAGCACGGTGTCGGCGCCGGGCCACGCGGCGATCTGCTCGGCGGCGCACGGGCCGGTGAACAGCACGGGTCGGGGGGACGGGCGCCCGAGGCGGGCGGCGGCGTCGGCGAGGGCGGCGCGCAGCTCCTCCTCCCCCGCCGCGGCGGAGCCCACCGCCTCGACCTCGAAGCGCACGGCCTGCTCGGCCAGCAGGGTCGTGTTCGCCCCGCCCGCGAGCGCGACGGCCCGGAGCCGGGTGGGGTCCTGGGCGATCACGTCGAGGCCCTGGGTGCCGATCGAGCCCGTGGAGCCGATCAGGGCGACGGCGCGCGGGGCGCCGTCGTCGTCCGCCGGGGCGGGGGCGGGCAGCGTGTAGTCGGTGAGGGATCCGTGCGTCACCCCGCCATGATGCCAGTCGGGCCTGGACACGGACGGGGGGCCGGCCGGACGGACGCCGCACCCCGACGTCCCGCCCCGCCGGCCCCCGTGGGACCGGGTCAGCCGCGGATCAGTGCTGCACCGGCTTCTCGGCGCCGATGCCGGTGAGGGAGCGGACCTCCATCTCGGCCTGCTTGTCGGGGTCCTCGGCGCGCGACGAGGTCACCGAGCCGAGCCAGCCGAGGAAGAAGGCCAGCGGGATGGAGACGATGCCCGGGTTCTTCAGCGGGAACACCGCGAAGTCCGCGCCCGGGATCATCGAGGTCGGCGTCCCGGACATCACCGGGGACAGGACGATCAGGATGATCGCGGAGAGCAGTCCGCCGTACATCGACCACACCGCGCCGCGGGTGGTGAAGCGCCGCCAGAACAGGGAGTAGAGGATGGTCGGCAGGTTCGCCGAGGCCGCCACCGCGAAGGCGAGCGCCACGAGGAACGCCACGTTCTGGCCCTGGGCGGCGATGCCGCCGACGATCGCCAGGACGCCGATCACCACCACGGTGATCTTGCCGATCCGCACCTCCTCCTGCGGGGTGAGCGGGTGCTTGGCGATCACGGAGCCGTACACGTCGTGGGCGAAGGACGCCGCCGCCGTGATGGCCAGGCCCGCGACCACCGCGAGGATGGTGGCGAACGCGACCGCCGAGATCAGGCCCAGCAGGATGGAGCCGCCGAGCTCGAACGCCAGCAGCGGGGCCGCGGAGTTCTGCCCGCCGGGCGCGGCCAGGATGCGCTCGGGGCCGATCAGCGCGCCGGCGCCGTAGCCCAGCACGAGGGTGAACAGGTAGAACGCGCCGATGAGGACGATGGCCCACACCACGGACTTGCGCGCCTCCTTGGCGGTGGGCACCGTGTAGAACCGCATGAGCACGTGCGGCAGGCCGGCGGTGCCGAGCACGAGCGCGATGCCCAGGGACACGAAGTCGAGGCGGGTCAGCGCGCTGGCGCCGTACTGCAGGCCCGGCTCGAGGATCGCCTCGCCCTTCGGGTTCATCTCGACGGCGGCCCCCAGCATGGCGTTGAAGTCGAAGCCGAACAGGGCCAGTGACCACACGGTCATGATCCCCGCGCCGGCGATCAGCAGGATCGCCTTGATGATCTGCACGTAGGTGGTGCCCTTCATGCCGCCGATCAGCACGTAGACGATCATCAGCACGCCCACGATCACGATCACGAGGGCCTGGCCGGCCCGGTCGTTGATGTTCAGCAGCAGGGACACCAGGCCGCCGGCGCCGGCCATCTGGGCCAGGAGGTAGAAGAGGCAGACGGCCATGGTGCCGAAGGCGGCGGCGATGCGCACGGGACGCTGCTGCAGGCGGAAGGACAGCACGTCCGCCATGGTGAACTTGCCGGTGTTGCGCAGCAGCTCGGCCACCAGCAGCAGGGCCACGAGCCACGCCACGAGGAAGCCGATCGAGTAGAGGAAGCCGTCGTAGCCGTAGAGGGCGATCGCGCCCACGATGCCCAGGAACGAGGCCGCGGAGAGGTAGTCACCCGCGATGGCCGTGCCGTTCTGGGTGCCGGAGAAGCCGCGGCCGCCGGCGTAGTAGTCGGCCGAGGACGCGTTCGTCTTGGACGCGCGGATCACGATCACGAGGGTGACCACCACGAAGGCGACGAAGATGCCGATGTTCACGGCGGGGTTGCCGACCGTCTGCGGGGCGGCCTGGAGCAGGGGGGTGAGCGCGCTCATCGCGTGGCCTCCGGGTTCTCGTGGGCGCCGGCGGCCTCGCGCTCGAGGCGCTCACGCAGCGCGGTGGCGCGGGGATCCAGGGTCCGGTTGGAGAAACGGACGTAGGCGAAGGTGATCAGGAACGTGGTGACGAACTGGAGCAGGCCGAGGATCAGGCCGAGGGTGATGTTGCCGCCGAGGCGGATCGCCATGAACTCGGGGAAGAACGCGCCGACGATCACGAACACCAGGTACCAGACGAAGAACGCCACGGTCATGGGGAAGGCGAAGGATCGGTGGGTGCGCCGGAGCTCGATGAACTCCTCGGACTGCTGCGCGGCGCGGAACTGCGCGGCCGTGGGGACCGGCGCCGTGGGCTCGCTGGATGACATGGGCCCTCCGGGGGTGCGTAGGACGGATCAGTGTGAGACAGATCACTGTGATGACAACCACACTCTGGCGGGCGGAGGGGTGCGCCGTCAAGCGCGCCCCGGGGCCGTGCGCCCGTGTGACAGCCCCGGGGCGCAGCCGTGCGGACGCGGACGCGCCCCGACGGCACGGGGCCGCCGGGGCGCGGAGCCGCCGAGGAGCCGGTCAGGCGCTCGCCGGCCGGGGCGCGTCCGCGCGGCGCAGGACCGCGCGGGCCTGGGCGAGGACCACCTCGTCGACCATCGCCCCGTCCAGCTCGAAGGCCCCGTGTCGGCCCTCGGCCGCGGCGAGGACGCGCCGGGCGCGCTCGACGGCCTCCGGGGCGAGCGTGTAGGCGGAGCGCACGACGGGCACCTGGCGCGGGTGCAGGCACACGGTCGCGGTGCAGCCCAGGGCGACGGCGTCCTCGGCCTCGGCGGCCAGCCCGGCCTCGTCGCCGAGGTCCAGGTGGACGGCGTCCCATGCGGCCGCGCCGTGGGCGGCCGCCGCCAGCAGCACCGTCGCGCGGGCGTGCTGGACCACGGAGCGGTAGGCGCCCTCGGGGGTGCGGGAGGAGCTGCCGCCCATCGACGCCACGAGGTCCTCGGCGCCCCACATCAGCGCACCCACGTGCGGGTGGGCGGCCAGGTCGGCGGCGGCGAGGATCCCGGCCGCGGTCTCGCATAGGGCGACGACGCGGGTCTGCGGTCCGAGGGCGGCGACGACCCCGTCCACCTGCGCGGCGGACTCGGCCTTGGCGAGCATGAGCGTGCGCCAGCCCGTCCCGGCGAGCATGGCCAGGTCGGCGTCGTGGTCCGCGGTGCCCGCGGGGTTCACGCGGACCACCACGCGGTCCTCGTCCAGCGGGCCGCCGTCGACCCCGCCCGTCGCCCGCCCCGCCCAGGCCGCCGCGACGGCGTCCCGCGCGGTGGGCCGGGCGTCCGGGGTGACGGCGTCCTCGAGGTCGAGGATCACCGCGTCCGCGCGCTCGAGCGCCGTGGCGTACCGCTCGGGGCGGTCCGCCGGGGTGAACATGACGGCCGGTCCGAGGGTCAGCGCGCTCATGCCCGCTCCCCCGTGCCTGCGGCGTCGGCGGCCTTCGCCTTGGCCTCCGCGTGCGCCTGCGCGGTCCACATCAGACAGGTGCGCTGGGCGCGGACGACGACGTCGCCGTGCTGGTTCTCCCCCGTCATCGCGAACGTGACGATCCGCTGCCCCGGCCGCGAGGAGGACTCGCGGATCGCGGTGACCTCGGAGCGCCCGTAGAGCGTGTCCCCGTGGAAGACCGGCTTCGGGAACGCGATCTCCCCCAGGCCGAGCTGGGCCACGAGCGTGCCCTGTGTGGTCTGCCCGACGGCGAGGCCCACCAGGGTGGACAGCGTCAGCATCGAGTTGACCAGCGGTCGGCCGAACGGCTGGTCCGCCGCGTACGCGTGGTCCAGGTGCAGGGCCTGCGGGTTCATGGTGAGGGTGGTGAACAGGACGTTGTCCGCCTCGGTGAGCGTGCGGCCGGGCCGGTGCAGGTAGACCTGACCGACCGCCAGCTCGTCCGCGTAGCGGCCCCGCTGCTCGATCTCGACGCGCTCCGTCACGTCAGAGGCCCAGCTCGCGGGCGATCAGCATGAGCTGCACCTCGGTGGTGCCCTCGCCGACCTCGAGGATCTTGGAGTCGCGGTAGTGACGGGCAACGAGGGTCTCGTTCATGAAGCCGTAGCCGCCGAACACCTGGGTGGCGTCCCGGGCGTTGTCCATGGCGGCCTCGCCGGCGATCAGCTTGGCCATGGCGGCCTCGGTCTTGAACGGCTTGCCGGCCAGCATCTTCTGGGCGGCCTCGTAGTAGGCCAGGCGGGCGGCGTGCGCGCGGGCCTGCATGCGGGCGATCTTGAAGGACACGGCCTGGAACTGCCCGATCTTCTGGCCGAACGAGGTCCGCTGCTTGGCGTAGGCGACCGACTCGTCCACGCAGCCCTGGGCCGCGCCGGTGGCCAGGGCCGCGATGGCGATACGGCCCTCGTCGAGGATCTCGAGGAAGTGGGCGAAGCCGCGGCCGCGGGCGCCCAGCAGGTTCTCCTCCGGCACGCGCACGTCCGAGAAGTGCAGGGCGTGGGTGTCCGAGGAGTTCCAGCCGACCTTGTCGTAGGCCTTGGCCACGGAGAAGCCCTCGGTGCCGGCGGGCACGAGGATCGTGGAGATCTCCTTGGCGGGGCGGCCGTCGTGGCCGGTCCTGCCCTCCACGGTGCCGGTCACGGCGGTGACGGTGACGAGCGAGGTGATGTCCGTGCCGGAGTTGGTGATGAACTCCTTGGCGCCGTTGATGCGCCACTGGCCGTCCTCGAGCGCGGCGGTGGTCTGGGTGCCGCCGGCGTCGGAGCCCGCGCCCGGCTCGGTGAGGCCGAAGCCGGCCAGGTGCGTGCCGGCCACGAGGTCCGGCAGCCAGCGCTGCTTCTGTTCCTCGGTGCCGAACTTCAGCAGCGGCATGGCGCCCAGGGAGACGCCGGCCTCGAGGGTGATGGCCACGGACTGGTTGACGCGGCCGAGCTGCTCGAGGGCCAGGGCCAGGGCGAAGTAGTCGCCGCCCATGCCGCCGTACTCCTCGGGGAACGGGAGGCCGAACAGGCCCATCTCGCCCATCTGGGCCACGATCTCGTACGGGAACTCGTGCTGGGCGTCCAGCTCGGCGGAGACCGGGGCCACGACCTCGTCGGCGAACTCGCGGACGGTGTCGGAGAGGACCTGGTAGTCCTCCTCGAGGGCGGGCAGGGTGCGGTGCTTGGTGCTCATGGTCCTCTCCTGTTCTCAGGTGTTCTCTGCGGGTGCTGCGTGCTCGGTGGGCTCGACGACGGCGATCAACGCCTGCGCGGCCACGGCGTCGCCCTCGGCGACGTGGACGGTCACGACGCCGGCGACGGCGGCCGTGACGGGGTGCTCCATCTTCATGGCCTCGACCACCGCCAGCTCCTGGCCCGCGGCCACGGTGTCCCCGGTGGCCACGGACACGGCGACGACGGTGCCCGGCATGGGCGTGCGGGCCTCGGGGGACGCTGCGCTGGCCGGGGCACGACGCGCGGCCGCGGCCGCGCGGGCGGCCTCGACCACCTCGGCCCGGGTGAGGCGGCGGACCTGCCACGCGGCGCCGTCGCGGTGCAGCCACGCTGAGCGCGGGTCCCGCGGGTCACCGGCCAGGAGGTTGACGCCCGCCAGGCCTCCGGCGTCCTCGTCCACCTCGGCGTCGGCGGCGGGGGCGGTGAGGATGCGGTCCTCGTCCCCGACCCGGACGCGCATCCCGGGCTGCGGGGCGCCCGCGCCGCGCCAGCCGTCCGCCCGGGCCCACGCGGTGCCGGCCGCGCGGTGCTCGGCGGCGGCCGCGTCCTCGGACACGTCGGCCAGGGCCTCGGCCGCGAGCGCGGCGAGGTCCTCGGGCAGCGCGGGGGCGGTCCACGCCTCGAGGCCGTCGATCAGCTCGGTGGTGAGCCGGCCGGTCCGCACGTCCTCGCGGGCCGCGAGCTCGCGCAGCCAGCCCAGGTTGGAGCGGACGCCGAACAGCACGGTGTCCGCGAGCGCGGCGTCGAGCCGGTCCAGGGCCTCGGCGCGGTCGGCGCCACGGGCGATGAGCTTGGCGATCATCGGGTCGTAGAAGCCGGTGATCTCGGGCTGTGCGCCGTCGACGTCCACGGGGTCCACGGCGCCGGCGGCGGGGCCAGTCTGCGGTCCGGAGCCGAACGCGCGCTCCTCGGCCGGCCGGGAGGGCAGCAGGAGGGTGTCGACGCGGACGCCCTCGCCGGCGGGCTCGCGCCAGCGCAGCACCGGCCCGGTGGAGGGCAGGAAGCCGTTCGCGGGGTCCTCCGCGTAGACGCGGGCCTCGACGGCGGCGCCGTCGAGGGTCACGTCCTCCTGGGCGAAGCCGAGCGGCCCCCCCGCGGCGATGCGCAGCTGCAGCTCCACGAAGTCCAGGCGCTGTCCGCGCACCCGGACGACCTCCTCGGAGACCGGGTGCTCCACCTGCAGGCGGGTGTTCATCTCCATGAAGAAGAACTCGTCCGGGTTCTCGTCCGAGACGAGGAACTCGACGGTGCCGGCACCGCGGTAGCCCACGGACACGGCCGCGTCCACGGCGGCCCGGCCCAGGCGCTCGCGGAGCTCGGCCCCGTGCGCCAGCCCGGTCAGCAGGGGCGCGGGGGCCTCCTCGATCACCTTCTGGTGGCGGCGCTGCAGGGAGCACTCGCGCTCACCCAGGTGCACGGTGGCGCCGTGGGCGTCCGCGAACACCTGCACCTCGACGTGCCGGGGCGCGGTGATGAGCCGCTCGAGCAGCAGCGTGTCGTCGCCGAACGCCGAGCGCGCCGTGCGCCGGGCCGAGGCGAGGGCGCCGGGCAGCTCCTCGGCGGCGCGCACGGCCACCATGCCCTTGCCGCCGCCGCCCGCGGAGGGCTTGATCAGCAGCGGGAAGCCGACGCGCTCGGCCTCGGCCGTGATCTGCTCGTCGGTGAGCGTGGGGTCCTGGATGCCGGGGACCACCGGCACGTCGTACGCGGCCACGGTCTCCTTCGCGCGGATCTTGTCCGCCATCGCGTCGAGCGAGGCCACGGGCGGGCCCACGAACACGATGCCGGCCGCCTCCAGCGCGCGGGCGAAGTCGGCGTTCTCGGACAGGAAGCCGTAGCCGGGGTGCACGGCCTGGGCGCCGGTGCGGCGCGCGGCGTCGACGACGGCGTCGATGTCCAGGTACGACTCGCGGGCCGGAGCCGGGCCGAGGCGGACCGCCGTGTCCGCCTCGCGGACGTGCCGCGCGTCGGCGTCGGCGTCGGAGTGCACGGCCACCGAGCGGATGCCGAGGCGGCGCAGGGTGCGGATGACGCGCACGGCGATCTCGCCGCGGTTGGCCACCAGCACGGTGTCGAACAGGGGCGTCCCCTGGGCGTGGTTCTCGGTCACGGGTGCCTCACATGCGGAACAGGCCGAACCGGGAGTCCGGCAGCGGGGAACGGGAGATGACGTCGAGGGCCAGGGAGAGCACCCGGCGGGTCTGGCCGGGGGTGATCACCCCGTCGTCCCAGAGGCGGGCGGTGGAGTACAGGGGGCTGCCCTGGTCCTCGTACTGCCGACGGACCGGCGCCTGGAAGGCCTCGACCTCCTCGGAGGACATCGGCTCCTCCCCCGCGGCGGCCCGCTGGTCCTGCTTGATCTGCGTGAGCACGGAGGAGGCCTGCGGGCCGCCCATCACGGAGATGCGCGCGTTCGGCCACATCCACAGGAAGCGGGGTGAGTAGGCGCGGCCGCACATCGCGTAGTTGCCGGCGCCGAACGAGCCGCCGATCACCACGGTCAGCTTGGGCACGCGGGCGGTCGCGACGGCGGTGACCATCTTGGCGCCGTCGCGCGCGATGCCGCCGGCCTCCGCGTCCCGACCCACCATGAAGCCGGAGATGTTCTGCAGGAACAGCAGCGGGATGCCGCGCTGGTCGCACAGTTCGATGAAGTGCGCGCCCTTGCGGGCGGAGTCTCCGAACAGGATGCCGTTGTTGGCGAGGACGCCCACGGGGTGGCCGTCGATCCGCGCGAACGCGGTGACCAGGGTGGTGCCGTAGAGGGGCTTGAACTCGTGGACGGAGCCGCCGTCCACGAGGCGGTCGATCACCTCGCGCACGTCGTAGGGGGTGTTCACGTCCACGGGCACGACGCTGGTCAGCTCGGCCGGGTCCTTGGCGGGCTCCGCGGCGGGGGCGACCTCCCAGGCCGGCGCCTCGGCCGGGGGCAGGGTGGCCACGATGTCCCGGAGGATCTGCATGGCGTGCAGGTCGTCGTCCGCCAGGTGGTCCGCGACGCCGGAGCGCTCGGCGTGCAGCCGGCCGCCGCCGAGGTCCTCGGGCGAGACGTCCTCCCCGATCGCGGCCTTCACGAGCGGGGGGCCGCCGAGGAAGATGGTGCCCTGCTCGCGCACGATCACGGTCTCGTCCGACATGGCCGGCACGTACGCGCCGCCCGCCGTGGAGGAGCCGCACACCGCGGCCAGCTGCGGGATGCGCTGCGAGGAGAGCAGCGCCTGGTTCCGGAAGATGCGGCCGAAGTGCTCGCGGTCCGGGAAGACCTCGTCCTGGCGGGGCAGGAACGCGCCGCCGGAGTCCACGAGGTAGATGCACGGCAGGCGGTTCTCCAGGGCGATCTCCTGGGCCCGCAGGTGCTTCTTCACCGTCATGGGGTAGTAGGTGCCGCCCTTCACGGTGGCGTCGTTGCCGACCACCATCACGAGGCGGCCGTGGACCAGGCCGATGCCCGCCACGACGCCGGCGGCGGGGCTGTCCCCGCCGTACAGGCCGTGCGCGGCCAGCGCGCCGACCTCGAGGAAGGGCGAGCCCTCGTCGAGCAGCGCGTCGATGCGGTCCCGCACCAGCAGCTTGCCGCGGCCGGTGTGGCGCTCGCGCGAGCGCTCGGGCCCGCCGAGCGACGTGCGGGCGACGAGGTCGGCGAGCTCCTGCTCGAGCCGAGCGTGGCCGGCCGCGTTGCGCTCGGCCACGGTGGGCGCGGACTGCGCGGCCGGGGCCGGGGTGCTGGCGGTCATGAGACCCCCTTCAGTGAATGACGACTAACTGAACCGAGCCTCAGTGTAGTGACGATCGTCACTGACGTCGACCGGGCGCCCGGCGCGCCTCGTCTCGTCCTACAGTGGAACCCATGCCCGCCGTCGATCCCGCGTCCCCCGCCGCCGGCGTCGTGGCGGGCATCGGCCTGGTCCACGGCCGCCTCGTGATGGTGGTCGGCAAC